>JACZUY010000127.1 GCA_022572945.1 Pseudomonadota bacterium | reverse complement strand
GGGGCACGTCGTGGATTCCCCTGCGCCAGCTCGACGCCGCCGGGCTGGGCAGCGCCTGGGCGACCACCGCGAGCTTCATGCTGCCGCTCGTGCTGATCCTGCCGTGGGCCGCGGTCCGGGCGCGGCGGATCGCCGCCGGCGGCTGGCCGCTCGCCGCCGCCGGCCTGTTCATGGCGCTCTCCGTGGCGCTCTATGCCGAGGGGCTTCTGCGTGGCTCGATCGCCCGGGTGATCCTGTTGTTCTACCTGACCCCGGTGTGGAGCACGCTGATGGGCCGCTTCATGCTGGGCGAGCCGATCACCGGCCTGCGCATCGCCACCATCGTCCTCGGCCTTACCGGGCTGGCGGTCATCGTCGGTGTCGAGCACGGCGTGCCGCTGCCGCGCTCGGCCGCCGAGTGGATGGGGTTGATTGCGGGTGTGACATGGGGGCTTGCGATGGTCTACGTGCGGCGCACCGAGAGGATGGCCGCGTTCGACCGCGTGTTCGCTCAGTTCGTGTTCGTCGCCCCGCTGTTCCTCGCGCTGGCGCTGATTCCCGGCGGCCGCAGCCTGGCCGCGCCCGATTGGGCGGGGATCGCCGGCGCGGCGGGGTGGCTCATCACCTTCGGGGTGGTCTGGATGCTGCCGGTGATCTGGCTCACGGTGTACGGCGGCAGCCGGCTCGACCCCGGCAAGGTGGCGATTCTTCTGATGTTCGAGATCATCGCCGGGCTTACGTCGGCGGCGATCCTCACCGACGAGCCCTTCGGCCTGCGCGAACTCATCGGCGCGGCGTTGATCATGGCCGCGGGCGGGGTGGAGATCTTCGCCAAGACGCCGGCCCGCTCCCGCGAGCCGGGGAGAAGCGCCCGATGATAGGCGGTTTTCCTCCCGTATCATCAATGGCTTAGGGCGCATCCGGGCGGTTGTGTCATACACCTTGCGGCGTCACCTGCCGGTCTTGGGCGAAGTGTATGACAACGATCGATCGATGTACTACACATCCGCGCGACCCCTGGCGGGCGCGCTTCAGGGCGACCGCGTTTCACCACGGCACTGGCCCACCCATTGGGGTGCGTGCATAATCGCTCGCAGCGAAAGCATCCAACGCGGGGAGGCGCGAGCATGGGCGAGAGCGAGATCATCACCATCCCGGCGCGCAGCGGCAAGGCGGCGCGGCTGGCGCGTGGGCAGAGCGTCAAGGTCATCAACACCCACGGCGAGCAGGTCGTCGACGCCTGGGCGTTCAACGCCGAGGACCTTTCCGAGTTCATGTCGATGGAGCACTGGCGGCCGACCGTTCTCAGGATCATCCCCGAGGTCGGCGACGCGCTGGTGACCAACCGCCGCCGCCCCATCCTGACGCTCACCGAAGACACCTCGGCGGGGGTCCACGACACGCTGATGGCGGCGTGCGACGACGACCGCTACCGGCTCCTCGGCTGCACCGAGTACCACGACAACTGCACCGACAACCTCTACGCCGGCATGAAGGCGCTGGGGCTCACCCCGCCCGAGGTGCCGAGCCCGTTGAACCTGTTCATGAACATCCCGGTCATCGACGGCCGCCGGCTCGAATTTCGCGAGCCCGAAACCAGGCCGGGCGGCTACGTGACCTTGCGCGCCGAGATCGACTGCGTCGTCGCGTTCTCGGCCTGCCCGCAGGACATCCTGCCGATCAACGGCAAGGCGTGCACGCCGACCGAGGCGCACTTCCAGATCCTGGATTGACCGGGCGTCTATCACCGCAGGTGGGTATGAGTCGCCGGCCGAGCGAACGAAGCTCCTCGAACGGCGGCGCGTCGGCCATGGACAAGCCAATGAGCGCGAGATCGAACCGGCCCGAGTCGCCGGCGCGACCCAGGCGGCGCTCCTGGCGGGGCCGGGTTCTATCCCGTTCGGGGTATCCCTTTTGGCCCATTGCAACCCAAATCGGTTCGGTTTACGATCCGCGATATGGAGAGCACCCATGCCGCAAGATAGGGGAGGCGCCCTCGATAGGCCGTTGATAAATTCCTTGCCCATCGACCGGCATACAGGATATATGAAAAGTAGTGGTTTCTAGACACCATATGTTGTAGTCTGCGTGAGCAGGAGCCGGCCGTTACCAACGGTCTGCTAACGACGGGAGGCTGAGGTCGCGGGCAGCCGGATTCCTCCCGCCATGCGTCACTTCAAAGGGGGATGAAGCATGGATACCGACGTTGCTGCGATCACCGTCATTTTCACCGAATTCTACTACTGGATCACCGTCGCCCTGATGTTCCTGATTCACATCGGGTTCTGCATGTACGAGGTGGGCGCGAGCCGGCGCAAGAACCACATGCACACGCTGATGAAGAACTCGATGCTGATCCCGCTGGTCACCGTCACCTGGTTCTTCTTCGGCTGGTGGATCTACTGGGCGTTCCCGGGCGGGCCCGGGATCACTGGCGGCTTGGGCCATCCCATTCCGGACGTCGCCACTTCCTATCTACCGTGGAACGAAGGCATGGGGCCGCGCCTCGACGACCGCATCAGCGGCGTGTTCTGGGCGGCGTTCCTGCTGTTCTCGTGGACCGCGGCGTCGATCGTCTCGGGCGCGGTGATCGAGCGCATTCGCTCGTTCGCGTTCTGGCTGTTCGCCATCCTCATCGGCTCGGTCACCTGGTCGATCGACGCGGCGTGGGGCTGGCACTACAGCGGCTGGATGGTCGAGCTGCTGGGCTACCACGACGCCTACGCCTCGGGCGTGATCCACGCCATCGCCGGCGGCACCGCGCTCGGCATACTCGTCGTCCTCGGCCCGCGGCTCGGCAAGTTTGCCGCCGACGGAACGCCGCGCGACATCGTGCCCCACAACCCGTGGCTGGTGTGCATCGGGCTGTTCCTGATCTATACCGGCTTCTGGGGATTCTACGTGGCGTGCAACGTGCCGCTTGCGACCGTCGGTTTCATTGACGGCCAGATCACCGGCGTCACGCAGACCGCGACCACGATCTACATGACGCCGACGACGCTGGGCGCGATCACGGTCAACTTCCTGATGTCGCTCTCGGGTGGAATGCTCGCGGGCTACACGGTGTCCAGGGGCAACGCTTTCTGGACCTATTCGGGCGGTCTCGCGGGGATCATTGCGGCGTCCGCCGGCAACGATATCTACCACCCGATCCAGGCCCTGATCATCGGCGGCATCGGCACCGTGTTCATGTACAAGCTGCACTTCTGGGTCGAGCGCAGGTTCAAGGTCGACGACGCGGTCGGCGCGGTGGCCGTCCACGGCTACGCCGGCTTCTTCGGCGTGGTCATCGCCGGCTTCGTGTTGTGGGGCAATCCGTCGTCGCCGTACGAGGGCTTCGCGGAGATCACCCCGTGGGGCCAGTTCGCCGGCGCGATGATCATGTTCTGGGGGCTCGGCTTCATTCCCGCCTGGATCATCGCCAAGTTCCTGGCCGGAGCGAACCTGCTGCGGATTCCGCGGGAGATCGAACTCCTTGGTCTCGACTTCGGGTCCAACCAGGAGGCCGAAGCGGCGCGCCAAGACGTGATCGCCGCCGAGAAACAGCCGGCATGAACCCGGTCAACGGATGACAGTGATTGGAGAGAAACCATGTCAACGACACCGATCGATACCTGGGCCGTCGACCTGGCGGACATCACCCTGATCTATCCGGGGGTGGGTACCGAGGTCTACATGGCCGTGGTTGCAATCGTCCTCTGGCTCGCCTGGCACGTCTGGCAGGTCAAGCACGAGAACGCGATCTACGAAGAGGAGAAGCGCAAGTACGGCACCCCGGAACACATCGACAAGGCGATCTCCGGGGATTGACGACGTCGGGGTTCGCGAACCCGTATCGCGGGCGCCGGGCCCACCGTCCGGCGCCCGCTTCGTTCCGACCGGCGCGGCCGCGATGCGGCGCCCGGGCGACGGACCGAGGGCGCCCATGACCGGCGACAATGCGCAAGCCGCCGGGATCAACGTCGCGTTCCGCGTCTCCCACGCCAAGCGCGTGCATGGGCTGGTGATCGCCGGCGTGCTCGCCGCGGCCGGCCTGCTCGCCATGTTCGCCGCGGGCCCGGGCCTGCCCGACGGCGGCCTGATCGGCGCCGTCAATCTGGCGCTCGCCGGCGGCGTCGTGGTCTACGTGTTGCGCACCGCCAGGAATCCCGGCGTCGGCATGGTGCTCGACGACAACGGCGTCTGGTTCCGCGATTGGGACCTGCCGCCGGTGCCGTGGCGCCACGTCGCCGATGCGCATACCGCCGGCATCCGCCTGCGTCCCCTGGTCCACGTCGAGCTGCACGACGCGGAGACCTTCTTCGCCCGCGTCGACGCGGACGCAGGGAAACCGCGTCGCGCCAACCCGCTGGTGCGCCCGACCCGCCTGACCGTGCCCAACGGCGTGCTCGACGCGCCGCTCACCGACATCGTCGAGGCGATCCGGGCGGCCAAGGCGGAGGCCGGCGAAGGCCGCCGCGAAACTTGACAATTCCGTGAATTCCGATTGTTCCTAAGGAGCTTAGGGGCTAGGGTTCGTCGGTTTTTCAGCCGCCGGCGGGAGGATCGGAGCCGCGGCGCGGCGCAAATTTCGACAGAACCTGTCGTTTGCAAATCGGTTTCCCGGCCGGAGCGGCGCTAACATCGTCGTCCGTCCGGACCCGCAGCGGGCGCTCGCCGTCCCGCTCGCCGGACGGTTTGGACAGTCGCGTGTCGACATCGGGGAGTCAGAGGACCATGGCGAACTCACAGCACAGCCGACCGAAACCGGACATCGAGATCGCCCAGGCTGCGACGATGCGGCCGATCGTCGAGGTCGCGCACGACAAGCTGAGCATCGGCCCCGAGCACCTCGAGCCCTACGGCCACTACAAGGCGAAGGTATCGCTCGATTACATCAAGACGCTCGGCGACCGCCCCGACGGCAAGCTCATCCTGGTCACCGCGATCACGCCGACGCCGGCCGGCGAGGGCAAGACGACGACCAGCGTGGGCCTCGGCGACGGGCTCAATCTGCGCGGCAAACGGGCCATGATCTGCCTGCGCGAGCCGAGCCTCGGGCCGTGCTTCGGGATCAAGGGCGGCGCCGCCGGCGGCGGCTACGCGCAGGTCGTGCCGATGGAGGACATCAACCTCCACTTCACCGGCGACATCCACGCCATCGGCACGGCGAACAACCTCCTCGCCGCGCTCGTCGACAACCACATTTACTGGGGCAACGACCTCGCGCTCGACGCGCGGCGCATCACCTGGCGGCGCGCCATGGACATGAACGATCGCGCGCTCAGGCAGATCACCACCTCGCTGGGCGGCGCAACCAACGGCTATCCCCGCGAGGACGGCTTCGACATCACCGTGGCGTCGGAGGTGATGGCGATCTTCTGTCTGGCCACCGATCTCGCCGATCTGCAGCGCCGCCTCGGCAACATCATCGTCGGCTACACCCGCGAGCGTGAGCCGGTGTGCGCGCGCGAGCTCAAGGCCCAGGGGCCGATGGCGGCGCTCTTGCGCGACGCGCTCGCGCCCAATCTGGTCCAGACGCTCGAGCACAACCCGGCGTTCGTGCACGGCGGGCCGTTCGCCAACATCGCCCACGGCTGCAACTCGGTGCTGGCGACGACGACCGCGCTCAAGCTCGCCGATTACGTCGTCACCGAGGCCGGCTTCGGCGCCGATCTCGGAGCCGAGAAGTTCTTCGACATCAAGTGCCGCAAGACCGGGCTCAAGCCCGACTGCGCGGTCATCGTCGCCACCGTGCGCGCGCTCAAGATGCACGGCGGCCTCGCCACGGACGAGCTCAAGGACGAGAACCTCGAAGCGCTCGACAAGGGGCTGGCGAACCTCGAGCGCCATGTCGAGAACATCGGTCGCTTCGGCGTGCCCGCGGTGGTCGCGATCAACGTCTTCACCGCCGACACCGAGGCCGAGGTCGCTCTCATCGCGGAGCGCTGCGCCGCCCTGGGAGTGACGGCCGTCGAGGCCGACCATTGGGCGCGGGGCGGCGAGGGCGCGCTCGATCTTGCCGACGCGGTGGTCCGGACGATCGACCAGACGCCGAGCGATTTCAAGCTCCTCTACCCCGACGAAATGCCGTTGTGGGACAAGATCCGCACGGTCGCCCAGAGCGTCTACGGGGCCGACGAGGTGGTGGCGGAGAAGCGCGTGCGCGACCAAATCGAGCAATTGCAAAACGCGGGCTTCGGGCATTTTCCGGTGTGCATGGCCAAGACCCAGTACTCGCTCTCCGCCGATCCGACGCTCAAGGGGGCGCCGATCGACTTCGCGGTGCCGATCCGCGAGGTCCGTGTGTTGGGCGGGGCCGAGTTCGTGGTCGCGGTGTGCGGCAACGTCATGACCATGCCGGGGCTGCCGCGCGTGCCCGCCGCCAACGCGATCTCGGTCGACGACGACGGCAGGATCACCGGCCTGTTCTAATCCTGCGCCGCGCGGCAACGTCAAAAGGCAGGTGTCAGGGAGAAGAGGCCAAGCACTCCCTGGGTTGCGTTTTCGTGGGTGAAGACGGCGAACCGGATGCGGTCGATCGTGGTCCGGCCGTGGAAGACGCCGAGGGGTCCGGTCCGGCGCCGGAGTTCGGGAAATCCCCGTTCGATGGCATTATGCCGTTTCCGTATGATTCAGCCCGCTGGCCACCGGTTGAAGCGTGTGGTTGGGCGGATGGTCTCGGGGTCGTCGGCGAGGGCGGGGCAGCGGC
>JACZUY010000126.1 GCA_022572945.1 Pseudomonadota bacterium | reverse complement strand
ACCACGTCGTCGCCGGCCAGGTCGACCGCCTCGCGGTCGCGGACGACGCGGTCCTGGTGGTCGATTACAAGACCAACCGGCCGCCGCCCGCGAGCGAGGCCGAGACGCCGGCGGCCTATCTCGCCCAGATGGCGGCGTACCGCGCGGTGCTGGCGCGGATTTATCCCGAGCGGTCAATCCGCTGCGCACTGCTGTGGACCGACGGGCCGCGCCTGATGCAACTCAGCGATGCCGCGCTTGCACGGCACGCGCCTGTCGACAACAAACTGAATTGACCGCTTTAGGTAACACATGAATTGTCCGCTTCGGTTGTTGTTGCGGCTGTCGGGACGTGCGAAGGCGGATTAGCGGCCTTGCACTTGTCCACAGGCGCGGCGGTTACGAAAGCGCTAGTATCACAGGAACCTGCCCATGCCCCGGCTGTTCGTCGCCATCGACTTCCCCGACGCGGTGAGGCTGCGTCTCGAGAGCCTGTGCAACGGCGTGCCCGGCGCCAGGTGGGTGACGCCCGGGCAGATTCACCTGACGCTCAGGTTCATCGGCGAGGTCGACAACGGCGTCTTCGCCGACGTCGTCGAGACGCTCGCCGGGATCGACGCCGCCCCGTTCACGCTCCGGCTCGAAGGCGTCGGCCACTTCCCGCCGCGCGGCCAGCCGCGCGTGCTGTGGGCCGGCGTCGGGGACGGCGCGCCGCTCGCCGGCCTGCACGACGCGATCGAGGCGCGGCTCCGGCGCCTCGGCCTCGAGCCCGACCGCCGCAAGTTCGCGCCGCACGTGACGCTGGCGCGGCTCAAGCGGGCGCGGATCGGCAAAGTCCGCGATTTTCTGGGCCATTGCGACGGTTTCGCCACCGAGAGCTTCCCGGTGACCGAATTCCACCTCTACTCGAGCACGCTCGGCGCCCGGACCGCGATCCACGTCATCGAGGCGAGTTACGCGCTCGCGGGCTGAGCATTATTCGTTCACCTTTGCACAGTAAAGGTGAACTGCGTTCAATCGCCACGCGGGCTTCCGCCGCATAAGCGGCGGCCCGCAGTCGCGGGCTGGTGCGTAATCCGAATGAATGGAATCGTTCGGATTGCGCTCAGCCCATCGCTATGCCGCCGTTGACGCGCAGCGTTTGACCGGTGATGTAGGCGGCGTCGTCGGAGGCGAGGAAGGCCATCGCCGCGGCGATCTCCTCGGGCTTGCCGTAGCGCCGCATGGGCACCATCGCGAGCACCTGCTCGAGCCCTCCCGCGTCGATCTCGCCTAGCATCTCGGTGGCGATGTAGCCCGGCGACACCGCGTTGACGGTGACGCCGTGGCGCGCCACCTCGGCCGCGATCGGGCGCATCAGCGCGATGATCCCGCCCTTCGACGCGGCGCAGACCGAGAACCGGTTTTGACCCAGGTCGGCGACGTCGGTGATGAGCGAGCCGGTGGCGATGATGCGGCCTTGGCCGCGCTCGATCATCTGCGGCAGCACCGCCCGGGTGACGTTGAAGAAGCCGCGCAGGTTGGTCTCGATCGCCGCGTGCCAGTCGTCGTCGGTCGAGTCGACGAAAGCACGGTCGATGACGATGCCGGCGTTCGACACCATGATGTCGATGCGGCCGAAGGCTTGCGTCGCCTCGGCGACCATGCGCTCGGCGTCGCCGCGCGCCGACACGTCGGCCTGGACGGTGATCGCCTCGCCGCCCGAATCGCGGATCTCCTGCGCCACCGCCTCGGCCTTGTCGAGGTTGCGCACGCAGGCGACCGCCAGCTTCGCGCCCTCGGCCGCGAAGCGCAACGCGATCGCCTTGCCGATGCCCCGCGACGAGCCGGTGACGACGGCGGTCTTGTCCTTGAGCAGCATGGCTCCCTCCTGGTTTCGTTTCAGGGCGCGCGCGGTCACCCCAAGGGCCGGGACGGCTCGCTTTGCCGCAGGTTGACGAGCGCCAGCCCGACGAGCGCCAGCGCCAGCGCCGCCCAGATCCACGGGCTGTGGGTTTCGCCGAAGAGCGCGATGCCCCACAGCACCCCGCCCGCGGTGACGAGGTAGCCGACCTGCGAGAAGAATACCGGACCCGACGTGCGGATCACCTCGAACATCAGGATGTAGGCGATGCCGGTGATCGCCGGCTGGCCCGCGACCGCGAAGTCGACCGCGTCCCACGGCGGCATGAGCGAATGCATCGTGCCGGTGAACCAGGCGAGCGGGACGATCATGGCGATCCCGGCGATCAGCATGCCCGCCGCGAGCGCCAGCGAGCTCGCGCCGTCGGGGCGGAAGCGCCCCATGAAGATGTTGCTGAGGGCGTAACACAGCGGGGCGACCATGCAGAACAGCACCCCGAGCATCACCAGAAGCGCGAACGGGACGAGCGCCGCGGGTGTCCGCGCCGCGCGCGCGGCTTCAGGCGCCGTCATCGGCTTCGCTCTCCAGGCGTTCCATGTCGTCGTCGGAGAACCCGAAATGGTGCCCGATCTCGTGGATCAGCGTGTTGCGGACGATCGCCTCGAGCGACTCGCCGGTCTCGCACCAGTAATCGAGCAACGGGCGGCGGTACAGGAAGATGCGGTCGACGTCGTCGGGGGCGTCGCCCACGCTCTTGCGGTCGAGCGAGACGCCCTGGTACAGGCCCAACAGGTCGAACGGGCTTTCCAGGTCCATCGTCTCCTCGGTCTCGGCGTCGGGGAACTCGTGGACGAGCACCGGCACGTCGCGCACGTGGCGGCGCAGCGCCGCCGGGATATCGGCCAGCGCGGCGCGCGCCATCGCCTCGAGGTCCGCGGCCGTCGGCGGGCCGCCATAGGTTGCTTTCATGGCGCGACGATAGCTCGCCTTGTCATGCATAAGGAACCCGATTTCGACCCATTCGATGGGCTGCCGCCCACACCCGCTTGGGGCAAAGCCCCAAACCCTTTAGTCTCAATGGGGTTTGGGGCCAGTGGCCCCAAGAAGAGAGCGGGGCGCGGGGTGCAACCCCGCTCGGCATCGAATGTCCGGGCCGGCCCGTTGCGCCGGCGCGGACCACACCCCATATCGCGCATATGCCCGACGACGGCCCCCGATTCGACGTCGACAAGCTGCGCGCCGACGAGGAGCTCGTCGATAAGAGCTTCTGGGACAAGCTGCGCGCGACGCTTGGCCGGGTCCCCTTCGTCGAGGACGCGCTCGCCGCTTACTACTGCGCGATCGACCGCGCCACGCCGCTCTACGTGAAAGCGGTGCTGATGGGCGCGCTGGCGTATTTCATCATCCCCTCGGACGTGATCCCCGATTTCATCGTCGGCATCGGCTACACCGACGACGCCTCGGTGCTCGCCGCGGCGATCGCCGCGATGAGCGCGAACCTCAAGCCCGAGCACTTCGCCGCCGCCCGTGCATTCCTCAAGAAGGAGCAAGCCGACGAAGACGCCTGAACGGCGGTTTCGGAAAACACCAAGGCACGAAGACGCCAAGCGCGCGCAGCGAGCTATAAGCTATAAGCAATAAGCTGATTGCTTACGGCTTACGGCTGACCGCTGATTCGGGCCGTTGTAAGCGTCCGGCGGCAGCCGATAGGATGGGCGGTTGTAATTTTTGAATTCCGGGTGAATTCCGATAATTCCGGGGACATAATACTTAATTCCGCCAATTAGGTATTGTGTCCCCCGATTAGCCGCCCGCGCGTTCCTCAAGAAGGAGGAAGCCGACGAAGACGCCTGACCGGCCGGTTTCGGGAAACCACCAAGACATAAAGACACCAAGCGCGCGCCGGGAGCAAACAGCAATAAGCTATAAGTTGATTGCTTACGGCTTATGGCTGACTGCTGGCCGCTGACTGCTGACTGCTGACGGCTGAAAGCTAACCGCTCGCCGCTTACTCGGCGGCGGGGCGGGGCTCGGGCCGCGGCGGCACGGCTTCGCCGTCGAGCCGCGGCGGCGGCACCGAGACCTGGCGGTGGTGCACCGCCTCGCGATGCGCGATGTAGACCGAGGAGGCGATGATGACCGCCGCGCCCACGCCGGTCCATACATCGACCGTCTGGTCGAAGACGACGTAGCCGATCGCCACGATCAACGGCAGGCGGACGAAGTCGAACGGCAACACCGCGGTCGCGTCGGCGATCGCGAAGGCGCGCCCCAGGCAGAGATGCCCGAGCGTCGCCATGGCGCCGAGGCCGACCAGCCAGAACAGCTCCTCGGGCGTCGGCGTTTGCCACACGAACAGCGCCGGGATCAGCGACGCGGGGGTCAGCATCAACACCATGTAGAAGACGATCGCGCCGACCGATTCGGTGCGCGACAGGATCTTCACCAGGCACATCGACACCGCCATCGCCGCCGCCGACACCAGCACCAGCAACGCCGCCGGGGAAATCTCGGTGAAGCCCGGGCGCAGGATGATCATCGCGCCGACGAAACCGACGCCGATCGCGGTCCAGCGCCTCAGCCGCACCACCTCGTTGAGCAGGAACACCGCCGCCACGGTGGCGAACAACGGCGCGGTGAAGCTCAGCGCCACGGCGTCGGCGAGGTTCATCCACGCGATCGCGGTGAACCAGGTGAGCATGGCGACGAGGGCGATGACCGCGCGCACGCCAAGCAGCGGCAGCCGGCGGGTGCGGAGCGCGCCGAACCCGCCGCGCGCGAGCCACGGCAGCATCACCAGCAGGCTGAACAGGTTGCGGAAGAAGACGATCTCGAACGGGTCCAGCGTCGCCGAGAGGTGGCGGATCAGCCCGGTCAACACGGAAAAGAAGACGCAGGCCAAAACCATCCACAGCGCCCCGCGCAGCGAATCGGAGCGCGGGGCGTCAACGGCGCTCGAAGTGTCCATGGCGCGGAACCATAAGGCCCGCCCGCCACGAGCGCCAGCGGCGGGGTCGCGGGGCTGGGTTGCGCTGGGCGCTGGGCATTTGCGCGGCGACACGCGATAATGGCGGGGGAACGTGAAGCGGAGGAAAGCCATGCAGTTTCTCGTCGTCGCCCGCGACGGAACCGACGAAGGCGCGCCCGGGCGCCGCCTGGCCGCGCGCGAGGCGCATCTCGCGGGCGTCCGCAGGATGGCCGAGGACAGCGCCATGATCTGCGGCGGCGCGCTGCTCGACGATGCCGGCGAAATGGCGGGCTCGGCGTGCATCGTCGCGTTCGACGACCGCGCCGCGCTCGACGCCTGGCTCGCGAGCGACCCTTACGTGACCGGGGACGTCTGGCGGGAGATCGAGGTCACGCCGTTCCGGCGCGCGGTATGACGCCGCGCGCCGGACGCTGAAGGCACGCACCGAGGAAAGGCGCGACCATGGAGGCCCCGCTCTGGACCCCGTCGCCCGAGCGCGTCGCGGGCGCCAACCTCACCGCCTTCCGCCGGCAGGTGGCGGACGAATGGGGCGTGGGCCTCCCCGACCATGACGCGCTCTACCGCTGGTCGGTCGACAACATCGACAGGTTCTGGGTCAGCGTGTGGCGCTTCGCCGGCGTGGTCGCCTCGCGCCAATGGGACGCGGCGCTGATCGACGGCGACAAGATGCCCGGGGCGCGCTGGTTCACCGGCGCGCGGCTCAACTTCGCCGAGAACCTGCTGCGCCGCCGCGACGACGGCGTCGCCATGGTGTTCCGCAGCGAGACCGGGCTCAGGCGCGAGATCAGCTTCGCCGGGCTTTACGACCAGGTGGCGCGGATCGCGCGTTTTCTCAAGGCCGAGGGCGTCGGGCCCGGCGACCGCGTCGCCGGGTTCATGCCGAACCTGCCCGAGACCGCGGTGGCGATGCTCGCCGCCGCCTCGATCGGCGCGGTGTGGTCGTCGTGCTCGCCCGACTTCGGCATCCGCGGAGTCATGGACCGCTTCGGCCAGATCACGCCGAAGGTGCTGTTCACCGCCGACGGCTACTTCTACAACGGCAAGACGATCGACAGCCTCGAGCGCGCCCGCGGCATCCTCGCCGGGCTGCCCGCGATCGGCCGCGTCGTCGTCGTCCCCTACGTCAGCGAGCGGCCCGACATCGGCGGGCTGCGCGACGCGGTGCATTACGCCGACTGCCTCGGCGACGCGCCTTCCGGCGAGATCGCGTTCGAGCAGCTGCCTTTCGACCATCCGCTATTCATCATGTACTCCTCGGGCACGACCGGCGCGCCCAAGTGCATCGTCCACGGCGCCGGCGGCTCGCTCCTTATGCATCTCAAGGAGCACCAGCTCCACACCGACCTCAAGCCGGACGACCGGCTGTTCTTCTTCACCACCTGCGGCTGGATGATGTGGAACTGGCTGGTCGGCGGGCTGGCGAGCGGGGCGACGGTGATGCTCTACGACGGCTCGCCGTTCACCCCCTCGGAAAGCGTGTTGTGGGACTACGCGGCCGAGGACGGGATCACCATCTTCGGCACCTCGGCCAAGTACATCGCGGCGCTCGAGAAGGCGGGGATGCGCCCGGCCGAGAGCCACGACCTGTCGCGGCTGCGCGCGGTGCTCTCGACCGGCTCGCCGCTCGCGCCCGCGAGCTTCGACTTCGTCTACGCGCACATCAAGCGCGACGTGTGCCTGTCGTCGATCAGCGGCGGCACCGACCTCATGGGCTGCTTCGCGCTCGGCAATCCGGCCGGCGCGGTGTGGCGCGGCGAGCTCCAGACCCGCGCGCTCGGCATGGCGGTCGAGGCGTTCGGCGACGACGGCAGGCCGCTGCCGGCGGGCGAGAAGGGCGAGCTCGTGTGCACCCGTCCGTTCCCCTCGATGCCGGTGGCGTTCTGGGCCGACGCCGACGGCGCCAAGTACCACGCCGCCTACTTCGAGCACTTTCCGAACGT
>JACZUY010000125.1 GCA_022572945.1 Pseudomonadota bacterium | reverse complement strand
GGCCGGAAGCGGGCGACCGGAACGCGTACCGGCACGCAGGCGTTGCACGCCGGACAGGCGGGCTTGTAGGCGAGCGTGTGGCTGCGGCGAAACCCGGCGTGGCTGAGGTCGTCGTGCAGCGCGCGGGCGTCGGCGCCGGTAAGGTCGGTGACGATCTTGCTCTCGACCCGGTCGGGCAGATACGGGCAGCTCTGCGGCAGCGTGCCGAAGAAGAACTGCAAAGGCCCGCGGAGCGGCTTGGTCATTGCTTCAGCACCTAACGCCTCGCCTCGCGCGCATCACCATAGACCAAAATACCACGGCGCGAAGAGCGAAAAGGTGATCCACATAAGCACGATCAACGGCGAGCCGACGCGCACGAAATCGACGAAGCGGTACCCCCCGGGGGTCATGACGAGAAGGTTGGTCTGGTAGCCGATCGGCGAGGCGAACGAGCAGTTGGCGGCGAACACGACGGCGACCGCGAACGCCATCGGGTCGACCCCGAGGCCGCGGGCGATGCTGACCGCGATCGGCGTGAAGAGAACGGCGCAGGTCTTGGTGCTCAGCACGTTCGACAAGACGGCGACGAGCAGGAAGAACGCCGAGAGCACCACCGCCGGGGCGGCGTCGCCCAATGCGTCGATCATGGATTCGGCAAGAAACATCGCGCCGCCGGTTTCCTGCAACGCCGCGCCCAGCGCGAGCGCCGTGGCGATCATCATCACGATGTTGCGGTCGAGCGTGTGCGCCGCCTGACGCATGTTGAGGACCCCCGACGCGACCATCAGCGCGGCGCCGGAAATTGCCGCGATGACGACCGGCGCGAGCCCGCTGGCGGCCGCCGCGACGACGGCGAGGAAGATCAGGGCGGCGCGGCGGCTGTAGTGCAACACCGGCAGCTCCGTCGCCGACCATTCCATGAGCAGGATGTCGGGATCGGCGCGCAGCGCGCGCACGCCGTCCGGCTGCCCCAGCACGAGCAGCACGTCGCCGGCTTCGAGATAAATCTGCGTCACCTGCGCGCGCAACATGCGCGAGCGCCGCCGGATGCCGAGAACCCGGCAGTGATGCGTGTCGCGGAAGTGCGCCTGGGCCAGCGTCTGGCCGATCAGCCGCGAAGTCGGCGTGATCATCGCCTCGGCGAGCGTCTGCTCGGCGGTACCGGTAGCCTGCCCATCATCGAGGTGAAGCATCCCCGGTTCCTGCGTCAACGCCTCGGTCAACGCCTTGCGTGTCGCGGCCACGACGACCACGTCGCCGGTTTGAACGGTGATGTCCTCGAACGGCGGCAACAGCGTATGCGCGCCGCGCTGGATCATCCCGACGGTCATCGAAGGCAGGTCCGGAAACAGCCCGCCCACGGCCTGGACGCCGACGAGTTTCGAGTCCGCGGACACCGTGATCTGGGCGATGAACTGCCGCCCGCCACCCTCGCTCGGCGTTCCGTTCTCGGAGTCCCGGGCCGGCAACAGCCGCGGCGAAACCAATATCACGTATGCTAGGCCGGTAAGCGCCATGACCGCGCCCGGCACGGTGAAATCGAAAAAGCCGAAGGCCGACTCGCCGACCTCGACCAGCGCGTTCGATACCAGGAGGTTGGTGCTCGAGCCGATCAGCGTCGTCATGCCGCCGAGAATGGCGGCGAAGCTCAACGGCATCATCAGGCCTCTGGGGGAGCGCCCGAGCCGCTCGGAAAGCGCCTGCATGATGGGAATGAAGATTACGACCACGGGAATGTTGTTGAGGAAGCCGCTGACCACGGCGACCACGGTGAGCGCGAGGGCGATCGAGAGCCAGGGGACGCCGCGGCTGAGCCTCATCAGGTCGCGCGCGGCCTGGTCGAGCGCGCCGGTGCGCACCAGCCCCTCGCCGATGACGAGCAGCGCCAATACGGTCAGAAGCGCCGGGCTGGCGAATCCGTGCAACAGCCGTACGGCGCCGAGCCGGTTGACACCCGCCTCGTCAGGCAACGGAAAGACGTGGAACAGGATCAGCAGAACACAGATCACGCCCAGCGACGTCAGTTCGAGGGGCGTGCGTTCGAGCGCGTAGAGCGCGAACGCGACGACGATCACCGCGAACGTCGCCCACATCTGGAAATCGGCCTCGATCGCGAGCATGGCCTTATGTTGGGGGCGCGGCAGGCGATTGCCAAGCCGCCTTGACGCCCGACACCCGCGGGCGAACGCCAATCGAACCTGACCTGCGCCCATGAAACGGGTCAATCTCGGGTTCCCATGGAATAGTGTGCTTGGCCGTGGCCCACGCCAGCCACGCCGGCGCACGTGCTCGGAATGCTCTATGGCAGCGTGCGGGACCGCCTATAGACCCGCGACCGGTCCCGGCCCCCTGACGACGAGCGTGCCGCATAGGTAGTCGTGCACGGCACGGGAGCGGTCGTTGAACAGCGCGACGAGAAGGACGAGCCAACCGGTGACCCCGACCGTGACGTAAAATACGATGGTCAGGAGCGCGGCCTGCAGATAGCCGGGCCGCCCGCCGTCGATCCGCCGGACCTCGAGGCCGAAGAGCCGCATGCCCAGGGTGGCCGAGGCCGGGGCGCCGATGAGCGCCGTGTGATAGGTGAGCGGAATCAGCGGTAGCATCACGGCGAGCGCGGGACTCAAGACCCCGAAGCTGAGGACGCCGAGCACCGCGAACGCAGCCATCGCCAAAAGCGTGGCAAGCGCGATGATGATGATGTCGACGAGATAGGCGACGACGCGGCGGACGATCACGCCGTCATGGATCTCGGGCCTGATGAGCGGATCGAACGGGTCTTCGGCGCGTTCGCCGTCCACGGTCGCCAGCTCGGTGGAATGCGGATTTGCCGCCACCTGCACCTCGTCTTTCGCTCGGAGAGGGGTTTCGCCTAATGTGGGAACGAAAGCGCCCGGGCGCAACCGCCCGACCACTCATCCGGGGCGCCGAGGCGACGTCAGCTCTCGTCGAGCAACCCGCTTTCCCGCAATAAAATAATGCTGATACGGCGGTTCTGGGGCGAAAACGGATCGTCCGCGACCAGCGGTTCCTGATCGGCCTTGCCGACGACGCGGACGATGCGCGAGGCGGGCAGGCCGGCCCCGACCAGCGCTCGGCGGCTGGCGTTCGCCCGGTCGGTCGACAGCTCCCAGTTGGTGTAGCCGTTTTCGTCGTGGTAGGGCGTCGAGTCGGTGTGGCCGACCACCGCGATACTGTTTGCCAACGGAATGATCGCCTTGACCACCTGTTTCAGCAACGCTTCGGTGTGAGCCAGCATCTCGCTGCTGCCGCTCGGAAACATCGACTGCTCGTCAACGTCCACGATCGGTATGCGCATGCCCTGCGCGGTCGTGTCGATGAGCAGGTTGTCGCTGAACGCCCGCAGTTCGGGTATCGATTCGATCGCCCCGCGCAGCGTCGCCTCGGCCCATTCGAACTCCTCCTGCTCCAGTTTCTCGAGCAATTCCCTTGCGTCCTCCTCGCTGGCCTCGCCGGATTTCTCCGCCGGCAGGCCATCGACGTCGGGGTCCTCGCTGGCGTCGAGCGGCATCAGGCTGACGGTGACGCCGGCCTCGCTCTTCGAGCTCTTCATCGCCCCCGGCGAGAGCATGCTGACGCCGCCGAGGATGCCCCCGGCGCCGCTCGGCGAGTTGCTGGCGGCGGTGGGCGAGAAGTAATTGGCGATGCCGGACATCTGCTCTTCGGTGGTCGCGTTGAGCAGCCACAGCAGCAGGAAGAACGCCATCATCGCGGTGACGAAGTCGGCGTACGCGACCTTCCACGTGCCGCCGTGATGAGCCTCCGCGTGCACCTTCTTGACGCGCTTGATGATGATGGCCGGCTGGTTGCTCTCGCTCACGACGGCGCTTCCCTCTACGCCGGAGCCGGCACGGCGCTCACCGCGTCTTCCACTTCGACAAAGCTGGGACGCTCGTTGGAGAACAGCATCTTGCGCGCGAACTCGACCGACACCGACGGTGGACAACCTTGCATGTGGGCGATGAGCGCCGCCTTGATGCAGTGGTAGTACTTGATGTCGGCGTCGGCGTACGCCTTGAGTGAGCTTGCCATCGGCATGACGATGCCGTAGGCGAGCAGAACGCCGAGGAAGGTTCCCACCATCGCGCCGCCGATCAATGCGCCGAGCACCTCGGGTGGCTCGAGCATGCTGCCCATCGTAACGATGACGCCGAGAACCGCGGCGACGATCCCGAACGCCGGTAGCGCGTCGCCCACCTTCGCGACCGAGTCGACCATCTGAGCCTCCTCGGCGTGGTGGGTTTCGATCTCCCCTTCGATCAGCGCCTCCACCTGATGTGGATCCTCGGTGCCCATCGTCATCAGCCGCAAGTAGTTGCAAAGGAACGTGACCGCGTGCTCGTTGGCTATGAATTCGGGAAACTCGGCGAAGATCGCGCTGCTTTCCGGCGCATCGATATGCTCCTCGAGCGCAAGCGGCCCCTTCATCTTGGCCAGTCGCAGCACGGCATAGAGCAGGGTGAGGAGCCGGAGATAGCTCCCCTTGTCGTGCGGCGGCCCTTTCAGGACCCGCGAGAGTCGCTTGAGCACGCCCATGATCACGGGCTTCGGACTCGCAATGATGAATGCGGCAACGGCGGATCCCGCGATGATGAGGAATTCGAGCGGCTGCCAAAGCACCCAGATATCGCCATGCGGCATGTACCCGCCCAGGATGGAGCCGAACAAGATCGCGAGGCCGACGAAGAACAGCATGCGATTCGTTCCCTCTCACGGTGGCGTGTGGGCGCAGCGCCGGCGCGCCCCGGCCGCTTTCCGGCCTTCGAGATGTACCCTTGCAAGGTGAAGGAACGGTTAAGTCCCCGGGTGCGCGCGGCGTCCGCCGCTCGGCTGTTCGGCTCTATTCAGCCGCCCATGCAAGCATTTCGGAGAGCAGCGATTCGAGGGCGGGCCGCACCCGGGCGGCCATGGTGGCGGGTGATGTAGCCGCCCGTGAAACGCCCGTTGAGCACGCGGCTGAAGCCTTCGGCGCGTTCCCACAGATCGAGCAGGCCGGCTTCGATCCCGGCCGGCACGTGGACGCCGCAATAGGGGATGCTCACCACAAGCGGGGTGGTCGCTTGGCGAAAGCTGATAACGTCCATATTGGCCGCGGCGACCCGGGAGGCGCCGACCCTAGCGCGGAACCAGATCGAGGCGCGCCTCGGCCGCCGCCTCGACCACGATTCGCCGGGTCGGGATGGTGAACGGCCGGTGGTCGCGCCAGCGTTCGACGAAATCGCGGTAGTGCCGCGACAGCGGGTTTCCCGACTGCCCCGTGGTCAGCACGAACAGCGAGCGCTCGAGGTCGGCGAGGTCGTAGATCGCCCTGAACACGGGACCGTGGTTCTGCGCGAACGGGCGGTCGGGATCGCGCAGCGCGTAGCCGGCGGCGTTGACGGTGAAGGGGTCGCCGCCGTTGGCGATGGATATGCCGAAAAGCGCGCCGAGGAGCGGCCGGCCGCGGAAGACGCGATGCGCGAGAACCGCCGGGTGCGCGTCGCCCCAGCGCCACGCCGCGGGGTCATCGCCGTAGCGCGCGGCAAGCTCGGCGACCCCGGAATCGAGCGCCCGCGCGGTCATTTCGGGGCAGTTTTCGACCGCCTGGGTGGTCGTGTCGTCGCACCACGCCGCCTGATCGCCGTCGAGGACCGAGCGCATGAACAGGGGGCGCAGGCCCCACGCGGCGTCGAACAGCGGCCCCAGCTCGTCGGCGTAGACCAGGCGTGTCAGCGCCCGGTACCACGCCGAGAAGATCAGCGGCTCGGGGCGGTCGCGCGCCATGTCGCCGCGCCAATCCGCGAGCAACGCCTGCGCGGCGCGTGCGGCGGCGGTTTCGGGTTCGGCGCGCAACAGGTGGGGCGTCATCGCGCGCGCCATCAGCGATGTCGTGTCGGCCTGGATCGCGCGGAAGCTTTCGAGCGTGTGGCGGCGGCCCTCGAGCAGCCCGGTGATGCGCCGCGCGCGGTACGGCGGCGCCCAGTCGCGGGTGATGAAATGAGGATAATCGTCGGCAACGATCCTGTTGTTGGCGGTGACGATGCGGCCGCTCGGCGGGTTGAGCGCGCGCGGCAGCTCATCGAACGGCACGAACCCGCTCCAGTCGAACGCGCCGCTCGATCCCGGCGCCGGGACCCAGCCGTCGCCAGCCTTGCGGATCGGCAGCCGCGCCGGCGCAAGCAAGCCGATGTTGCCGTCCACGTCGGCGTAGATGATGTTCTGCTGCGGGCCGTGGAAGTCGCGCAGCGCCGCGACGAACTCCGCCCAATCCCCCGCTTGGCCGATCGCCAGCGCCGCCCGTGGCGTCAGATCGTCGCCGCGCAGCGCGGTCCAGGCGAGCGCCAGCACGGCGTCGCCGCCAAACGGCTCGGCGGCGCCCGGCGCCAGGTCCGAGATGACCGGGCCGTGGCGGCTCTCGCGCACGTCGAGCGCGACCTCGTCGGCGCCCGCGACCGCGATCACCTCGCGCCGCACCGTGAACGGCCGCGACCCGCCCGGCGCGAGGTAGCGGCCGGCGTCGTTCGCATCGACGCGCTCGATGAACAGGTCCTGGGTGTCGGGGCCGGTGTTGGTGAAGCCCCAGGCGATGCGGTCGTTGCGGCCGAGCAAGACGCCCGGCATCCCCGGCAACGTCGCGCCGACGACGTTCAGGCCAGGCGCGTTGAGGTGCGCGAGGTAGAACGTCGCCGGCGCGCCCAGGCCCAGATGCGGGTCGTTGGCGAGCAGCGGTTTGCCGGTCTCGCTGCGGTCACCGGCGACGACCCAGTTGTTGGAGCCGAGGCCGGGCCGCCCGACCGGCGGCAGGGGCTCGAACAGC
>JACZUY010000009.1 GCA_022572945.1 Pseudomonadota bacterium | reverse complement strand
GGCCGAGGCCGGGCGCGGCCCGGCGCGCGGCCTCAATCGACGTCATGGCTGAGCATGCCGGCGGCGGCGGCGGCGCCCTCGCCGACGATCCGGCCGTCGCCGACGCGGACGAGGCGGTCGCAGCGCTCGGCGACCTTCGCGTCGTGGGTGACGAGCACCAGCGTGTTGCCGAGCCGCGCCTGGATCTCGAACATCAGCGCGATGATCGCTTCGCCGGTGGCGCCGTCGAGGTTGCCGGTGGGCTCGTCGGCGAGCACGAGTCCGGGTTCGGCGACGACGGCGCGGGCCAGGGCCACGCGCTGCTGCTCGCCGCCCGAGAGCTGCGCCGGGTAGTGATCGCGCCGGTGCGCCGCGCCGACCGCCTCGAGGCATTCCGCCGCCCGGTCGAGCGCGTCGCCGCGCCCGGCGAGCTCAAGCGGTATGGCGACGTTCTCGATCGCGGTCATCGTCGGCACCAGGTGGAACGACTGGAAGACGATGCCGACGCCATCGCGCCGGAACAGCGCCAGCGCGTCCTCGCTCATGCCCGCGAGGTCGCGGCCGGCGACGCGAACCCGGCCCGACGTCGGGCGTTCGAGCCCGGCGACGATCGCCAGCATCGTCGACTTTCCCGAGCCCGACGGGCCGACCACCGCCACCGTCTCGCCGCGCGCGACGGCGAGCGTGAAGCCGCGCAGGATGTTGACGGCGCCGGCCGCGGTCTGCAGGGTTAGGCGCACGTCGTCGAGCTCAACCGCCGGGTCGAACGCATTGCTGTCTTTCGGCATGAGAATCCTAGCCCTCGCCGCGCTGATCGCGTCGGCGGACGCGGCGGCCGAGCCCGCGGTGCGGGTGGCCGTGCTCGGCGACAGCCTCGCCGCCGGCTACGGACTCGCCCTCGAGGACGCTTTTCCGGCCCGGCTCGAGGCCGCGCTGCGCGCCGACGGCTACGCCGTCGAGGTGCTGAACGCGGGGGTTTCCGGCGACACCACCGCGGGCGGCCGGGCGCGGCTCGACTGGACGTTGGCGGACGCTCCCGACGCGGTGATCGTCGAGCTCGGCGCCAACGACGGGGTGCGCGGCATCGACCCCGGCCGCGTCTTCGACAACCTCGACGCCATCGTCGGCGAGCTCAAGGCGCGCGGCGTCGCGGTGCTGCTCGCCGGCATGCGCGCACCGCCGAACTATGGCCGCGCCTACGGCGAGGCCTTCAACTCCATCTATCCGCGTTTGGCCGACAAGCACGACGTGCCTCTCTACCCCTTCTTCCTCGAAGGCGTCGCCGCGCGCCCGGAGTTCAACCAGCCCGACGGCCTCCACCCCAACGCGCGCGGCGTCGAGGCCATCGTCGAGCGCATCGCGCCCTACGTCAAGCGCCTGGTCGAGAGCGCCGCGGCGCGCGGTTCGTAGCCCGCGGAGTCTGTCGATAACAAACTGAATTGTCCGCTTCGGTTGTTGTTGCGGCTGTGGGGAAGTGTGACGGCGGGTTAGCGGCTTTGCCCGGCACGCGCCTTGACGCTCCACGCCCGCTTCCATACATTCGACTGACAAAACACCGGCGGCGAAAACCGGCCGGAGCACGGGTCGACCCAGGTCAGAGGACACCTCGATGAGCATTTCCCACGTCAGCGACGCGTCTTTCGACAGCGACGTTCTCAACGCGAGCGGCCCGGTGCTGGTCGATTTCTGGGCCGAATGGTGTGGCCCGTGCAAGCAGATCGCCCCGGCGCTCGTCGAGATCGCGGCCGAGATGGAGGGCAGGCTCACCGTCGCCAAGGTCAACATCGACGAGAATCCCGGCACCCCGACGAAGTACGGCGTGCGCGGCATCCCGACGCTGATCCTGTTCAAGAACGGCCAGGCCACCGCCACCAAGATCGGAACGCTGACCAAGAGCAAGCTCGTCGAGTGGGTCGAATCGGTGCTCTAGGGTCTGTACTCAATGAGGCGATTCCCGATTTGGGTTTGATGTGAGTCAAGGTCTCTAACAGCAAGGAGGCCGAACCTGTCGAACCCTTACTGGCGAAGCGACGACGAGTGGTCGCGGATTGAGCCGTTGCTGCCCCGCGCCCGCGCGGGATTCCCTAAAAAGAGCGAAACAATCAAAAGGTTAAAAGGGGTCAGACCCCTTTTAACCTTTTCACGATCTCCTCAATCCCACAGCGCTCCTCGACCGTCACCGAAACACCCATGCCAGCCGCCTATGTCTCGTAGTCGGCACGTACAGAATCACAAAACCCGCGAATCAATCAACGGGAATTGGTATAACATCCGCGTGTCGGCGGGCTGTCTCCATCGGTCAATGCCCTGTCGATAACAAAGCGTTACAGACCAAGGACAAGCCGGGTTGCGCGCCGTGCGCCAAAAAAATGAGCCGCCGGGGAGGGGGTCGGCGGCTCGAGGCTATCAGGGAGGCTACAGAATGTCCGGAGCAAATCGGTGAGGCCGTTCGGCCCCGGAGCACGGACCGCATGCTAGATGGGACTCTTTAACAACCGATTAATACCATCGGTCATCAGGAATGACCGATGGGCGTTCAATCGGCACGCAGCCCAAATCTTTCATCGACCAAAACCTGGCCGCATTGGCGGCGGCGCCCAATTATTGCGGTCAAAGCTGGCGCGCTTGCCAGCGGTCATTATGAGTCGATGATAATGACCGCTGGTATAACGCGATGAACGAGGCCGTCGCCTGGGCGGTGCTGATCGTCGGCTTCGCCGTGCCGCTCGCGCACGTCGCGTTATCGCCGCGGAGCGGTCCAGTCCGGCCGGCGCCGGGCGCGCGCTGCCCGTTCGGCCCGCGCGTCGGCTGGCTGGTCATCGTACTGCTCGCGGGTCCCGTCGGCTGGCTTCTCTACATGCTGCGCCGGCGGAGGCCATAGGCCGCCAGCTATTGCGCGGTCCAGCCGCCGTCGATGGGAAGCGCCACGCCGGTGATCGTCGAGGCGGCGTCGCTGCACAGATAGACCGCGAGCTGCCCGATCTGCTCGACGGTGGTGAACCGCGGCAACGCCTGCTTGTCCTTCAGCATCGCGACTCCCGCCTCCTCGACGTCGATCCCGTCGGCGTCGGCGCGCGCCTCGATCTGCTTCTCGATCAGCGGCGTGCGCACCCACCCGGGGCAGATGGCGACGCAGTTGACGCCGCTTTCCGCCGCTTCCAGCGCCACTACCTTGGTCAGCCCGACGAGGCCGTGCTTGGCGGCCACGTACGCCGCCTTGTGGATCGAACCGACCAACCCCTGCACCGAGGCGATGTTGATGATGCGCCCCCAGCCCCCCCTCTTCATTCCCGGCAGCGCGGCGGAGATGGCATGGAACGCCGCGGACAGGTCGACGGCGATCACCGCGTCCCAGCGCTCGGCGGGGAACGCCTCGATCGGCGCGACGTGCTGGATGCCGGCGTTGTTGACCAGGACGTCGACCGCGCCGAGCTCGGCCTCGGCGGCGGCGATGAGCGCGGCGATCTCGTCGGGCCGGGTCATGTCGGCCGGGTTGTACGCCACGCGAACGCCGTGCGCATCGGCGATGCCGGCGCGCTGGCGCTCGATCTCCTCGGCCTCGCCGAAGCCGTTCAGCATGACCGCGCAGCCCTCGGCCGCGAGCGCCTCGGCGATGGCGCGGCCGATGCCGCTGGTCGAGCCGGTAACGACCGCCGCCCTGCCCTCGAGCATTCGTCTCCTCCGTACCTTCCGTTGAGGGGAAATACGACGGCCCGCTAAGTGCGGAAGACCGCCTCGGCGCTGGCACGCGCCGCTTCTTTTTCGGCGATCGTTTCCCCCGCGCGGGCGATCTCCGCCTCGAGCTCGACGATGTACTCGTGGAGCGCCTCGATCGACATCATTCCGAGCTTCTTGGGCCCGGGCTTCTTGGCGCGCGGCGCCAGATCGTCTTCGTCCATCATCGCCCTTCTCCCGGCTCTCTCTACGCGCAGTATAAGGGCGCGCCCGGGTTCCGGGTAGGGTGGAACATTCGCCTTTGCCAGCGCGCGGGCGCTGGGGCAGAGTAGCGCGCCGACACGCCGGCGCGTCCGCCCCACCGACCCGAGAGCCGACCATGACCACAGAGCTTCCCGCCACGATGACCGCCATCGAGATCGCCGAGCCCGGCGGCCCCGACGTGCTCCGCGCGGCCGAGCGGCCGACGCCCGAGCCGGGGTTGGGCGAGGTGCTGGTGAAGGTCGCGGCGGCCGGCGTCAACCGCCCCGACGTGCTCCAGCGCAAGGGCGGCTACCCGCCGCCGCCCGGGGCGTCCGACATTCCCGGGCTCGAGATCGCCGGCGCGGTCGTGGCGCTGGGGCCGGGCGCCGGGCGCTGGCGGATCGGCGACCGCGTGTGCGGGCTCGTCACCGGCGGCGGCTACGCCGAGTATTGCGCGGTCCCCGCCGTGCAATGCCTGCCCGTCCCCGCCGATTACGACATGGTGAAGGCGGCGGCGCTGCCCGAAACCTTCTTCACGGTGTGGACCAACGTGTTTCAGCGCGGCCGGCTCGAAGGCGGCGAGCGCTTCCTCGTGCACGGCGGATCGAGCGGCATCGGCACCACCGCGATCCAGATCGCGCACGCCCGCGGCGCGCGGGTCTTCGCCACCGCGGGCTCGGCCGGGAAATGCGCCGCCTGCGAACGGCTCGGCGCGGAGCGGGCGATCAACTACCGCGACGAGGACTTCGTCGCCGTGGTCAAGGAGCTGACCGGCGGCGAAGGCGTCGACGTGATCCTCGACATGGTCGGCGGCGACTACATCGCCCGCAACGTCGCCGCGTTGCGCACCGGGGGGCGGCTCGTCTACATCGCTTTCCTCGGCGGCAGCAAGGTCGAACTCGACTTCCTGCCGATGATGCTCAAGCGGGCGACGATTACGGGCTCGACCCTCAGGCCGCGCGGCGTCGAGGAGAAGGGCGTCATCGCCGGCGAGCTCGAGCGCGAGGTGTGGCCCCTGCTGGATTCGGGGCGGATCGGCCCGGTGATCGATTCGACCTTTCCGCTGGCGCAAGCCGCCGACGCGCACCGCCGAATCGACGCGGCCGAGCACATCGGAAAGATCGTGCTGACAGTTTAATCCTTTGGTCGTGGCGTTTGCCCGTTGCGTGGACACCGCAGCCGCATCTATGTTACGGGAATTCAGAGCTTTCGCGCGGCCGACCGGGGGGGCGCTGTAACAACCAGCAACCCGTTGACGTATAGGGAGAATTGATGGTTCCGCCGTTGATGCCCAAGGCCACCGCCGTGTGGCTGATCGACAACACGACACTCACCTTCGCGCAGATCGCCGAGTTCTGCGACCTGCACCTCCTCGAGGCGCGGGCGATCGCCGACGGCGAGGTCGCGGTCGGCATCATCGGCCTCGACCCGGTCGCCAACGGCCAGCTCACCAGGGAGGAGATCGAGCGCTGCACCGCCGATCCGTCGGCCCAGCTGGTGATCAACGAAGCCCGCAAGCTGCCGAAGACCAAGGCCCGGCGCACGCGTTACACGCCGCTGTCCAAGCGTCAGGACAAGCCCGACGCCATCTCCTGGCTGTTGCGTAACCACGCCGAGATAACCGACCCCCAGATGGGCAAGCTCCTGGGCACGACCAAGGCGACGATCAGGGCGGTGCGCGAGCGGACCCATTGGAACAGCGTCAACATCCGGCCGCGCGACCCGGTGCTCCTCGGGTTGTGCTCGCAGACCGAGCTCAACGAGGCGGTCGCCCGCGCACAAGCCGAAGCGCGCACGAACGAAGAGACACAAACCAACGCCTAACCTTTTCTCGCGCCAGCGGCCCGCGCAGCCGTGCTGGCGGTTGCAATCGCCGCGGCGCGTTGGAATGATGGGCGCCCCCGCCATCCGGGCAGTGATACCGGCGAGCCGATGTATCGACGCGCCTTGCGTTCAAACGGCACGCGGCCTAATTCTTATATCGACCGAAACTTGGCCGCATTGGCGGCGGCGCCCAATTATTGCGACCAAAGCTGGCGCGCTTGCCAGCGAGCACATGTGTCAGAACACGCGCTCGCTGGTATAAGCGGAGGCTTGTCATGAACGATCGAACGGCCAGAGACTCCCCATACGACACGGGGCTCGGCAAATGCGCGGCCAACTACGTGCCGCTGACGCCGATCGGCTTCCTCGCCCGCGCCGCCGCGGTCTATCCCGGGCGGACCGCGTGCATCCACGGCGCGCGGCGGATATCGTACGCCGATCTCTACGCGCGCTGCCGCCGGCTCGCCTCGGCGCTCCACGCCCGCGGCGTCGGCCCCGGCGACACCGTCGCGGTGATGGCGCCCAACGTCCCGGCGATGATCGAGGCGCACTACGGCGTGCCGATGACCGGCGCGGTCCTGAACGCGCTCAACTTCCGGCTCGACGCGGCGACGATCGCCTTCATCCTCGAGCACGGCGGCGCCACCGCGCTGATCACCGACCGCGAGTTCTCGGGCGTCATCGGCAAGGCGCTGGCCGAGACCCCCGGCAAGCTGCTGGTCATCGACATCGACGATCCCGAATACACCGGCGCGGGCGAACGGCTGGGCGAGGTCGAGTACGAGGAGCTTCTCGCCACCGGCGATCCGGATTTTGCCTGGCGCGGGCCGGCGGACGAGTGGCAGGCGATCTCGCTCAACTACACCTCGGGCACGACCGGCGAGCCCAAGGGCGTCGTCTACCACCACCGGGGGGCGTATCTGAACGCGCTCGCGAACATCCTGGTGTGGGAAATGCCGTCGGCGCCCGTGTACCTGTGGACGCTGCCGATGTTCCACTGCAACGGCTGGTGCTTCCCGTGGACGATCAGCGCCGTCGGCGGCACCCACGTCTGCCTGCGCAAGGTCGAGGCCGGGGCGATCTTCGCCGCCATCGAGGCGCACCGCGTGACGCATTTCTGCGGCGCGCCGATCGTGCTCAACATGGTCGTCAACGCGCCGGCGGAACACAGGCGCGCGGTCGACGACACGGTCGAGGTGATGACCGCCGGCGCGCCGCCGCCGCCATCGGTGATCGCGGCGATGGAAGACATCGGCTTTCACATCACCCACGTCTACGGCCTCACCGAGGTGTACGGCCCGGCGGTGTCGTGCGCCTGGCGGCCGGAATGGGACGAGCTTCCGGGCGACGAACGGGCGGCGATCAAGGCGCGCCAGGGGGTGGCCTACCCGGTGCTCGAAGGGCTCATGGTCGCCGATCCCGACACGCTCGAACCCCGCCCCCGCGACGGCAAGACTATGGGCGAGGTGTTCATGCGCGGCAACATCGTCATGAAGGGCTACTTCAAGAACCCAAGCGCGAGCGAAGAGGCGTTCCGCGGCGGCTGGTTCCACACCGGCGATCTTGGCGTGACGCACCCGGACGGCTATATCGAGCTCAAGGACCGTTCGAAGGACATCATCCTCTCGGGCGGCGAGACGATCTCGTCGATCGAGATCGAAAACACGCTGTTCAAGCACCCGGCGGTGTTGGAGGCCGCGGTCGTCGCCCGGGCGGACGAGACGTGGGGCGAGACTCCCTGCGCCTTCGTCGACCTCAAGGCGGGCGCCGAGCCAGTGACCGAGGCCGACATCATCGCTTTCTGCCGCGGCAACATGGCCCACTTCAAGGCGCCCAAGACGGTGGTCTTCGGCCCGCTGCCGAAGACCTCGACGGGCAAGATCCAGAAGTTTTTGCTGCGCGAGCGCGCCAACGCGCTATAACCGCGTCGCGTTTCCCGGCGCCGGCCGCCAATCAGTCGAGCCTCCGACACCATGACCGATTCGCCTTCGCTTGCCGCGCGCATTCCCGAGCTTGCCAACTGTCGCCTGCTGTGCATCGGCGATTTGATGCTCGACCGGTTCGTCTATGGCGAGGTCAGCCGGATTTCGCCGGAAGCGCCGATTCCGGTTTTCCAGATCAGCCGCGAGACGACGATGCTGGGCGGCGCGGGAAACGTCGTGCGCAACGCCACGGCGCTCGGCGCGGCGGTATGCTTCGTCGCCGTCGTCGGCGACGATCCGGTGGGCCGCGAGCTGACCGCGATGGTCGGCGCGCAAGAGCGCGTCGAGCCGTACCTGCTGGTCGAGCGCGGCCGCCCGTCGACGGTGAAGACGCGCTATATCGCCAACGCCCAGCAATTGCTGCGCGCCGACAGCGAGACCGTGCGCGCGATCAACGACGACACCGCCGGCACCGTGATCCGCGTGACCGCCGACGCGATTGCCGGCTGCGACGTGGTGGTGGTGTCGGACTATGCCAAGGGCGTGCTCCCGGACGCGGTCGTCGAGGCGGTGATCGGGGCGGCGCGCGCCGCGGACAAGCCCGTGGTCGTCGATCCCAAGGGAACCGATTTCGCGCGCTACCGCGGGGCCAGCGTGATCACCCCGAACTGGCGCGAGCTCGCCGAGGTGACGGGCATGCCGGCGAACGATGACGGCGAGGTCGCCGCCGCCGCGAAGGCGCTGATCGAACGCTGCGGGTTCGACGCGGTGGTGGTGACGCGGAGCCAAGCGGGATTGTCGCTGGTGACCCGCGACGGCGCGGCCGAGCACCTTCCGGCGCGGGCGCACGAGGTGTTCGACGTCTCCGGCGCGGGCGACACCGTGATCGCCACCTTCGCCTTGGCCGTGGGCCGCGGCATCCCGGCGGGCGAGGCGGCGCGGCTGGCCAATCACGCCGCCGGAATCGTCGTCGGAAAGGTCGGCACCGCGGTGGTCTACGGCGACGACCTCTTGCGCACCATCCACGCCGGCGAATGGTCGGCGGCCGAGGCCAAGGTGGTGTCGTTCGGCGCCGCGCTCGACCGCATCGAGCAATGGCGCGGCACGGGCAAGCGCATCGCGTTCACCAACGGTTGCTTCGATCTTTTGCACCCGGGGCACGTGTCGCTGCTGCAACAGGCCAAGGCGGCCGGCGACCGGCTGGTCGTCGGGCTCAACAGCGACGCCTCGGTCGCACGGGTGAAGGGCGACGACCGGCCGATTCAGCCGGAGGGCGCGCGCGCCCTGGTGCTGGCGTCGCTGACCAGCGTCGATCTCGTGGTCGTCTTCGAGGAAGACACGCCGATGGCGCTGATCGAGGCGATTCGTCCCGAGGTCCTGGTCAAGGGCGCCGATTACCGGCTCGAGGAGGTCGTCGGCGCGGATTTCGTCAAGGACTACGGCGGCAAGGTGCTGCTCGCCGAGATCACGGAAGGCTACAGCACCACGGGAACGATCAGGAAAATGGCGCGTTAGCGCTTCGCTCGCCGGCCGCTTCGAACCGGCGAGCACGCATGGGCGAGGGACGGACTGGTCTACGCGTGCTGCAGACGCGCTATTTCGTCTTTTATTCGGAGCTTTTCACGTTTGAGCTGGGTGACCCGGAGCTGGTCAGGCAGGGGTCGGTGGGTTTCTTCAACGATCGCGTGATCGAGATCGGCGTGCCGGCTGGCGAGGGCATCAAGACGGTTTTCCGCGTCCATATTCACTCCCATCGTTCGGATTGGAATTTTCCCTTGTGTCGCGCTCCCAAAACCTTTGTATTGACCACGCGCCCCACCGGGACGCGTCAGAACCCGCCCACGGATAGTATGGCACGTTGAACCAGCGATGACCACACCGAGTCGTCTGATTGTCGGTATCAGCGGCGCCTCGGGGGTCGCTTACGGCGTCCGCCTCCTCGAGCTGCTGCAACCGCTCGACGTGGAGACCCATTTGGTGATGACCAAGGCGGCCGAATTAACGCTCGCGTATGAAACCGAGTGCAAGCCGGCCGGCGTGCGCGCGCTCGCCGACCAGAATTACGCGATCTCCGATCTCGGCGCGGCGCTGGCGAGCGGCTCGTTCAAGACACGCGGCATGATCGTCGCGCCGTGCTCGATCCGCAGCATGTCGGAGATCGCCACCGGCGTCACCTCGAACCTGCTGACGCGGGCCGCCGACGTGATGCTTAAGGAGCGGCGGCGGCTCGTGCTGATGGTGCGCGAAACCCCGCTGCACGCCGGGCACCTGCGCAACCTGTTGCACCTGGCGGAGCTGGGCGCTATCATCGCACCGCCGGTTCCGGCGTTTTATCCCCTGCCCGGTTCGCTCGACGATATCCTCGATCACACCCTGGGACGCGTGCTCGACCTGTTCGACATCGACGCCGGCGTCGTCAGGCGCTGGGGCGAGGACGTGCCCGAGCGCCCGGCGCTATCGCCCGCGGCCGGCCGGGGCGCGAAACGATAATGCCGCCGGTCATCGAGAGTGACCCACGGGCGTTCGATCGGCGCGCCGCCCTGAGTTAAGATTAAGCATGGGCGGCGGCGCGGATAGCCGTTTTCCTTACCCACGAACCTATTCCCGGCCGATGGTGGACATCCGCCGGTCGTGTCTCGGTTTGAAATGTGATGCGGCTTGAAAGCGCAAAGCGGACTCGAATATCGACGTAGCGGATGAAAGCGGTCGGCGTTCCGCTGCGGTGATTGGGTCGGGGTATGGCCAGACGCAGGCATGGCGGCTTCAATCGGCGCCTGGTCGCCGTGCCTCACCCCGCTCCGCTGTGCTGCCTATCTGCCCAAAATCCAAACCGGTCTCAATGGTGACTCTAGATCCCGGTTCGGATTGCCCGAGTGGCGCCAGATGTGGTCAAACCCTCAGTCGGCCAAGCGGTCGAAGACTTGCGCGAACGCGCCGCTGTTGGCGCGAAAGATTTTGTGCAGCGCCGGATCGAAGTGCTCGGGCATGGTCCGGCCGTCGCCGTCGAGCATGATACGAAGCGTCTTTTCGTGGTCGAACGCGGGCTTGTAGGGCCGCTCCGAGCGCAACGCGTCGTAGACGTCGGCGAGCGCGACGATGCGCGCCTCGACGGGGATCTCGTCGCCCTTGAGCCCGCGCGGATAGCCGCCGCCGTCCCAGCGCTCGTGATGCGACCAGGCGATGCTGGCGGCGCAGCGCATCACCGGATGGTCCGAGCGCGACAGGATGCTGTGGCCGATCTCGGCGTGCTGCTTCATCACCACGACCTCGTCGGCGTCGAGCTTGCCGGGCTTCAGCAGCACCGCGTCGGGCGTGCCGATCTTGCCGACGTCGTGCATCGGCGCGGCGAGCTCGATCATGGTCTGGCGCTCGGCCGGCCAGCCGAGCTCGGCCGCGATCAGCCGCGAATAGGCGCCGATGCGCTTGATGTGGTTGCCGGTTTCGGGGTCCTTGTATTCCGCCGCGTCGGCCAGCAGGTCGAGCGCCTCCTCGTAGGCGGTCTCGAGATTGGCGTAGAGCGAGCGCAGCTCGGCGGTCTTGGCCTCGACCTCGGCCTCGAGGCTTTGCCGCGACAGGCGCTCGGCGCGGCGCAGGTGGATCATCCGCTCGCCGCGCTGGACGACGTGCAGCAGGTGCTTGAGGTCGACGGGCTTCTCGAGGAAGTCCTGGGCGCCGAGACGCAGCGCGCCGATGGCCTCGTCCTTGCCGCCGTGGCCGGTCAGCACGATGAACTCGAGCTCGCGCCCGATCTCCGATTGCGCCGTGGTCATCAGCTCGAGCCCGCCGCGTCCCGGCATGGCGAGGTCGGTCAACACGACCGCGATGTCCCGATCGCCGTGCAGCGCCTCGAGCGCCGGCCCGGCGCCCGACGCGTCGACGCAGTCGTAGCCCTTGTGGCCGAGGTACTCGACGAGCTCCTCGCGGATCGCGTCCTCGTCGTCGACGATGAGAACCTTGGTGGGCATCCCGGCCGCCTTTCAAGTTTCCGATGGTTCGAGCAGTGCACGCAACTTCCCGGCCAGCTCGCGCAGCCCGATGGGCTTGCGCATGATGACCTGGGCGCCGAGGTCGCCGGCCCGGTCGAGCTCGTCGTGGGAATAGGTTCCGGCGACGGCGACGATGGGGAGGCTGGCATCGGCGGCGCGGAGTCGTTGAATCAGCTCGAACCCGTCGCAGCGCGGCATCTTGAGGTCGGTGATCACCGCGTCGGGGGCGCTGGCCTCGAACTTCTCGAGCGCCTCGAGCCCGTCGGCCGCTTGCTCGACCCGGTAGCCCTTGCCCTCGAAATACTCCGCCAACTCGGCGCGTATCTCGGGTTCGTCGTCGACAATCAGCAGGGTCCAGGTCATGATTCTCCTCCAGGGCCTTCAGGCCGCCGAGGTGGGTTCGGCCGCCACCGGCAGCGTGATCGTGATGCGCGCGCCGTCGCCGGCGTTGGCCGCCTCGATGACGCCGCCCATGTCGGTGACGATGCCGTAGCTGATGCTCAGGCCCAGTCCCGTCCCCTTGCCGGCCTCCTTGGTGGTGAAGAAGGGCTCGAAGACGCGCTTGATAATCTTGTCGGGGATGCCTCCGCCGCTGTCCTCGACGATCAGCTTGACCGTGTCCTCCGGCCCCGTCTGCTCGACCATCAGGCCAATCTTCCGCGGCGAGCCGGGCGAGGTGCTGTTCGCCTCGATCGCATCGCGCGCGTTGCCGATCAGGTTGAGCAGCACTTGCTCGAGCTGCACCGCATGGCCCGAGACATTGCGGCAGTGCTCTGGAAGGACGGTCTCGACCTCGATCTCCCATAGACGAAGCTGCTCTCCCATGAGACCCAACGCATTCAAGATCACTTCTCTGGGGTCAATTGGCCCGGGCTTCTCGTCCGATGTGCGCCCGAAGATGCGCATGTGATCGATGATCGTCGCGGCGCGTTCGGTCTGGGCGCTGATGCGCGTCAGCTTGCCGAGCAGGTAGCCGGCGTCGAAATCGCCTTCCTCGATGCGCTCAATGGTGTTGTCGGCCGCCATGCGAATGACGTTGAGCGGCTGGTTCAGCTCATGCGCCACCCCGGTCGCCATCTCGCCTAGCGTGGCCATCTTGGAAGTCTGTATAAGCTGCACCTGACGTCTCTTTCGCTCGCTGATGTCCCGGCCGACGCCGCGATAGCCGCAGAATTCGCTTCCCTCCGAAATGATCGGGCTGCCGCTGATCTCTATGTCCACGCTCGTGCCGTCCGGGCGTCTTATCTTGTATTCGAAGTTCCGAAAGGGCCTGTGGTTTTTCAGATCGTCGAGGTGCTTTTCCCATTTTTCGGGATCTTCATGCGGATCAGCCACTTCTCTTCTCTTCTTGCCAATGTAAGATTCCGGGTCGACGCGCAGGATTTCCTTGAAGCGGCCGGAAAAGTAAGTAAAGCGCAAATCCGGCCCCATTTCCCACAGCCAGTCCGAGGCCGTCTCGGCGAAGTCTTTGAACCGCTGCTCGCTTTCCCGCAGTGTTTGCTCCGCCCGCTTGCGCCCGGTGATGTCGGTCGAGGTCTCGCCAACCGCGACGACCTGACCCGCCGAGTCAAAGACCGGGAACTTGATGGTAAGGACCGTACGGACGCCGTCTGCAAGCGGGAGGTCTTTCTCCTGCTCGATCACCGCGCGTTTCTCTATTACCTCTTGATCGAGCGCGTAAACGCGGTCTGCGGTCTCCTTGGGAAAGAAGTCGTACGCCGTTTTTCCCACGGCCTCCTCGGGGGGCACCCCATACAGTTTTTCGAACTGCGGGTTGACGAAGATGTACCGGCCATCGGTATCCTTGAGATTAAGTTCGACGGGTGAATTGTCGATGATGGCCTTGAGCCTCGCCTCGCTCTCGCGAAGGGCATCCTCCGCCCGCTCGTGCTCGGCGATTTCCTGTTCGAGACGCACGTTGGTTTTGGAAAGCTCGGCGGTTCGTTCCTCAACGCGTCTCTCCAATTTATCGCGTGCTTTTTTAAGCTCTTCCTCCGCCTGCTTGCGTTCGAGCACCCGGCCGACCTGCCCGCCGGCGTTGTCTAGAAGTTTGAGCAACGCCTCGTCGGGCTCGACGGCTTCAGGGGAGAAGAACTCGAGCACCGCCACCACGTTTTTTTCGGCCAGCACCGGTACGGCGAAACCGGCCTTGACGCCGATGTTTTTTGCCTGCTTGGCGCGCGGGAAATTCGGGTCCTTGGTGACGTCGACGATCCAGGCGGGCTTGCCGCTCGCCAACACGCGGCCGGGCAGGCCGACGCCGCGCTCGAACGTGGTCTTCTCGGTGACCTTCTTGAAAGCGGCGAAGCGCTTGGGGTCGTCGAAGTGCCAGATCTTGGCGGGCAGCAGTTTGTCGGGGTCGTCCGGTGAGCACAGGTAGACGTGGCCCACCGGCCAACCGGTATAGGCGCAGACGGCGTCGAGGCAGCCTCGCAGCGCTTCCTCGACGTCCTGGGCCTCGTTGGCGTCGGAGGCGGTCTTGTGCAGCAGCTCGACGGTTTTCGTCTGCTCGCGCAGCGCTTCCTCGGCCCGCTTGCGCTCGGTGATATCGCTGACGATATTGACCACGCCGCCGTCCGGGGTCGGCGACGTGTTGACCTGAAGTATTTTCCCGCCGACGGGCGTATCTTCCCAACTCATGGGTTCCGTTTGCACCGGCAAAGCAGCAAGCCATTCGTCGGTCAACGCTTGAGGATCGCCGGGCCCGAAGTCACCGCGCTGGGCCTGATAGAGGTTCTCGACGCGGTTCGATTCCCCGACCTTGAGAAGCCCGTCCGGAAAATCGTAGAGCTCGAGGTACTGTGAATTGAAGAGCACATTATTCCGGTCCTTGTCGACGAGCCGCATGCCGCCCGGCATGTTGTCCAGGGCGATCCGGAGCTGCGCCTCTTTCTGTTCCAGTTCTTGCTCGGCACGCTTGCGCTCGGTGATGTCGGTGTCGGCCCCGCGATAACCCTGAAAATTTCCCGCCGCGTCGAAGATCGGAACGCCGTTGACACTGAGATAACGCTTCTTACCGTCGGTGCCTGCGATATTGTACTCCAGGTCCCGGAATGGTCGGTGCGCCTCCAAATCGTCGAAATGCTTGCGCCACTTGTCCGGTTCGGTCTCGAGCTCGACGTCGCTGATAAACTCTTTACGCGTCTTGCCAAGGATGGACGTGGGCTTGACTTTGAACTCTTCGTAAAACCGGTCCGAGATGAAGGTAAAGCGCCCATCCGGCCCGGTCTCCCAGAACCAGTCCGCGGTGGCTTCAGCGAAATCCCTGAAGCGTTGCTCGCTTGCGCGCAGCGCTAAATCCATGTCGGCCATTTTCGTAATCGTTCGCCGCTGCCACAGCATTAAGACGCTCATGGCCGCCAGGGATAACGCGATCAGCGCCAACACCGCCATCGTACTGAGACGCAGCCGCTTAATCTGCGCGACCTGCTGGGACAAAGTGATCATCGCTCGCTGGTTGGCTTGGAGGTAATTGTTTCGAAGCGACGTGATCGTGTGGCTCAGGCGGGTACTGATTCGCAGAGCTTCTCCCTCGTCGACCGGCGGTGCATCGGCCAGCAGTTGGTCGAGAGTGGAGAGAATCCACTCGACCTCCGCGCTCGCAGCCTGAAGCTCGTCCGGTATGTCTCCCGGATAGGCCTCGCGAAACGCCCGGGCGGTGGCGTACGCCAAATCCAACGACAGCGTGAACTCATCCAGACGCCCTGCCGTCGGCTCGAACCTCGCGGCGTCAAGAGTGGTCGTAACGCGCGACAAACTGTCGATCAGTCCGGAGAGTCCGCGATGTTGTTCCAGCGTGGTCAGAGGGAGCGCCGTCTCGACGCTCTTGAGGGTAGACCATACATACCAACCGCCGGCTCCCGCCAATGCGACAAAGGCTGCGAATAGCGCTACGATAAGGTGTAATCCGAAGCGACGCATGGCCTACTCCACCGGGCAAGGGCCCGCGCTAGGTTCGTCTGGTGGCCAGCAGCGGGCCTCTGTTTTCGACAAGATGGCATGTAACTTCCGCGCCTGTTTTTCCAGGACGGACCGGATGTCCTTCCCCCGCAAAATAATTTGCGAGAAGGCCACCAAGTACACCGAGTTGAACTCTTTTGCCTTTTCGCCGAGCCCGGCGGGAAGCAAGCCGGGGAGCGCATCCGAAGACGCCGCCTGTTTCGCCACGGCGTCGTTGATCAGCGCGAGAGCGGGCGGGAGTTTCTCTCCCCCGCTGGTTCGCACCACCGGGAAAAAGCCCACACTCCGCAAGGTGGTGAGCTGCACCTCGGGCCGGGTCAAGTGTTCGATCAAGGCTATCGACGCAGTGCGATTTGGGGGTTCTTTCGGTATCGCCAGCCCCGCCAGGACCACCATGAAGCCGCGTCCCTCGGGCCCGGCCGGCACCGGAAAGGCGACAAAGTCGTCTGGCCGCCTTCTGAAGGCCCCCAAGATCCTGGCCGTATGATCCCATGCCACCCAGACCTCGCCGGACAGAAGGGGTTCGTCCATATGTTCGAAGGCTAGGGAGTTCGGGTTGACATGTCGCCAGAGATCCCGGAACGCCCGCCACATCGCCTCGGCCTCGGCGCCGCGAAATTTCCTCACCGTGCTTCCCGTGTAGGAGGGATAGAGGTAGCCCTGGAAGAACCGGTGTATGAGACCATTCGCGCCGGCGGGGAAACCCAGCTTGGCCTCGCCCTCTGCGTTCTGCATGCTAGCCGCCCACGCCTTGAGCTGGTCGTAGGTAAGGCTGTCCAGGTCCGCGTCTTCCGGCAGGTACTTCAGTGCGCGGCGGTTGGCGACCATGACATAAGTAGCCTGCATCCACGGGATGTAGTACTGGCGATCCCGGCCCAGTTTCCCGAGCTTGGCGAAACCCTCAATAAACCCGCGGTCTTCGAGCCCGGACATAACGTCATCCACGGGATCAATGACCCCACCCTTGATGAGGTTGACGAAATCGCCATGCAGACCACCGAGGAGAACGGGTCTGGGTGACCCTCTCGCGGCTTCGGATGCCAAGCGTTCGAACACCACCCGATTGTCGTTGGGCTGGAAGTCCACTTCGCCCGGGAAGCCCTTGAGAATCACCCGCCGCATCTTGTCGGCTTCGTCAACAGGGGTGAGCTGTGTCGACAGGAAAAGCAATGATTCCGCACTGGCGTGCGATGCAAACAGGATCAGGATCAGCCCCAGCCCCAATCCTCTGACGAGCCGCGCGAGGCGCGCCATTCTCCTGGGACGATCGCTTTTGCCGCTCGCCGTCCCCGAGCAGAGAGGCGTACCGACATCATCGCCGTGCTTACGGACCAAGGGCTCGTAGCTGGAAGTTCGTGAGGGTGTGGTCATTGCTTCAGTGTCCTATCGACACATGTGGCCTTACTGCCAATAATTATACCATTATTTACGTTTTTGTGGCGCGGTTGTGAGAAGGGTCGATCCGGCTGTAGCCCATCCATAATGAAGGTTCTCGGCGCTCCTGGGGTGGCGTGTGAATTTTGCGGGCGACTTCCAGTTCACAGCGTCCGAGCGCTTTTTGTCGCCGGCGGCGTCGCTCGTTGCTTGAAGTGGCCCCGCACTACGGCGCAACTCGCTCCTGGCCAGCGGCAAAAATCGCCTCGGTGAAACCGGCTTGTGCAGCACCCGCAGCGAGATGCGATCGGATCTGTGGGCGCGGACGACCTCTTGCGGATCGCCCGACATCAGCACGATCATCGTCGCCGGACGCGGCGGATCGATCAACGTCGCCAGCCCAGTGGTCGCGGGCGGCATGATCTATCTGAGTTCAGGCTACGACTTCCCCCCGGAAGTAACTGGCAACGTGCTGCTAGGGTTCTCGGTTGACTAAGCCGCCGGCAATCCGAATATCTCGCGCTCGCCGGTTACGCCGCGCAAGGTGTGGTGACCCAGGGATATCATGGGGTCCGGTACGCTATCGGCGAATGCGGCCGAAATCAGAATTTGCCGGTTGAGCGTCTTTGAAAGGCTTTCGATGCGCGCCACCTCGTTGACGGCCGAGCCGATAACCGTGAAGTCGAGCCGCTTGGTCGTACCGATATTCCCATAGGTCAGATCGCCGCGATGCAGGCCGATGCCAAATTCCATCAACGGGGCGCCGTCCGCCGCGCGCTCCTTGTTGACTGCCTCGATTTGCCGCGACGCGTCGTCCGCCGCCGCCAGCGCACGAGCGCAGGCTTCCGGCTCCTTCTGGTCCGGATCGTCGATGGCGAATATCGCCAGCACCGAATCGCCGATGAATTTCAGCACCTCGCCGCCATGGTCGAGCACGGCCCCCGCCATGCTATCGAAATAGCGGTTGAGCAGAGACAAATAATCCTCACGCGAAAGCGACGCGGCGAGCGACGTCGAATCCCGCAAGTCGGTGATCCAGATTGCCGCGTGGATATCTTCGCCGTCGCCGCGTTTGACCAGCCCGTCCATAACCCGCTGGCCGGCGTCCGAACCCAAATAGGTGCGCAACAAGGTCGAGGACGAGAGACGCAGGGCGTGCGATTCGAACAGACGGCTCAGCGTCGGCAAAATTTCATGGATCTGGCCCAACTCCTCGGTGGAAAACCCGCCCGGCCGGTCTGACACCAGCGTGAGTATGTTGAGTTGCCCGTCCGAGAATCGAAGCGGCATGGCGACGTAGTCGGTGGCGCCCTCGGCGACGAGATCCTCGAGGACCGGAAAATCCAGCCGCGCGTTGGGCCCTTCCAACCGCCGGCGCACGCCGCCCTCGCCGTTGATCACCAATGCGAACGGGCTGTTGCGGAATCGCTCGCTTTGCAAGGTCTCGTGCGGGCTTTCAAAAACCGTGACCTCGTCGCCGTCGCGCCGCCACGTATAGACGAGCGCGAACAGCAATGGGTTCATTGTGCGGACGAGAAGCCGCAGCTGCCACAAGGGGAACCCGGCCGCGATCATGGCGTCCGAGAATCGGGTCACCAAGTCCCGGGACGATTTCGACATCCAGGCGTCGCGCACCAGCCAACTCACGAGCGGATTTTCTTTTGCAACCGCCTTGTCGCGCGGCTGTTCGACGATTTCCGTATCGTCCGCGGACCACTTGGCGATCGCCTGCCAATCGAAAGCGATATACCCCTTGACGCTGGACGACTCGTCATAGGGCGTCTCGTAGCTCCAGGCCGCGTCCTTCGCCGATGTCTCACCGACCCGGATTGTCCAATAGGACGCGTTTCCCTTGAACGGGCAATGGGTGTGACGATCGCTTTTAACCAAAAGATCCATGCGAACGTCTTCGCGCGGAAAATAAAACACGGGGGCCAAACGGGTCTCGTGCATCACCAACACGTTGCTGCTGTCGGCGACGGTTTCACCCTGGAACTCCGCGCGGATCCGACGCGGGTCGGACTCTACGGATAGCCGATACCCTTCATGTGCCCGCGCGGGTGGACTCTCAGCTAACGTATCAACGCCCTGCAATTTTTCACCTCTACGGCATATCGCCACGCCTGGATGCGAACCACCGGCCCGTCATGGGCGCGACTATTTCGGCCCGTATCATAAACTGGCATTTCCCGGATGACCGCTTTTCGGGCCTGCGACAATAGCCCAAAGGGCGCGCGGCGAGGAGTCTTCCCCTGATCTGGCACGGTACATAGAGATTCCTTCCGTTCATCCGCCTTTGACCTACCGCCGGGCGCCCGATTCTGTTAGCCTGATAGCGTCGGCATGCGGGAAATGCAGGAGCGATGGCCAACAAGGAGCCATTGAAGAAAAGACTGGCCGAGCTGCGCGAGGAGCATCGGAAGCTCGACGCGTTGATCGACGGCATGGCCGCCGAGGGTCCATTCGATCAGATCGAGGTCCAGCGGCTCAAGAAGCGCAAGCTTCAGCTCAAGGACGAGATCGCGCGCGTGGAAAGCGCGCTGTTGCCCGACATCATCGCGTAGGCAGTGGTTCCCCGTTCGCGCGCTTCGTCTGCTTCTTGTTCTCGTACATCGCCTTGTCGGCGTTGGCGAGCGCGGAGTCGGTATCTTCGCCCGGCTCGAAGCAGTACGCGCCGTAGGCAGCGGTGAGCGGCAGCTCTTTCCCCTCCCACAGCGTCGGGTTTGTGGCGATGGCTTCGGCCAGATACTTGGCCTTTTCTTCGGCCTCCGCCCGGTCCGAGCGGGCGAGGATGACGCCGAATTCATCGCCCCCCAGCCGGCCGACCACGTCCGATTCGCGCACGTTGTCGGCGAGAATCCGGGCCACGTTCCGGAGCGCCGCGTCACCCGCGGCGTGACCGAAGTTATCGTTGACCGACTTCAGGCCATTGAGGTCGAAGTACAGAATGGCGCCCGGTGAATCATAGCGTGCGGCGAACGCCATGATGCGCGCCATCTCGCGCACGAACGCGCGGCGGTTGGCGGCGGGCACCAGCGCGTCCTGGTCGGCGATTTCTTCGATTTTCGCGAGGCGCGTTCGGGTTCGATGCAATTCCTGGCGGAGACGGTCGACCTCTTCCATGAGCTCCATGATCGCGGCGCGCACCTTGGGCGTGAACTCCGCCTCGGGGACGCCCATGACGGTGGTGACGTCGGCCACCGAGCGGGCCGACCGGGGCCGCCGGGACTCCCTCGAACCGGTCACCGGCTTGCCGCGAACCGCCCTTGCACCGCCGCTCGGTCGTGTCGGAGCTATCGCCATCCTACCACCTCAAACCGGCGAGCCCATGAATGGGCTCGCCTATGGTCCCTCAGGCGCCGGGCGGGGCCATCCGGCCGCTTGGCTTTCGCACCAGGGGGCGCGGCGCTCCTCAAACCGCGGTTGCCGGACACGAATCGGACCAAAGCTGCACACGATTCGGCTAACAAATCTTTATGCGGTACGGTGCGCGGCACTTTTTGGCCCCCGGCCCTTGCGGCGATTTTGCGCCGCTCCCTATAATGCGCGCGCCACGGCCACGGACACCCGAACATGCAGGACTCACCCGTCGTCGCCATCGTCATCGGCAGCCAGACCGACTGGGAAACCATGCGCCATGCCGCCGACACGCTGGACAATCTCGGCGTCCGCCACGAGGTGCGCATCATCTCGGCCCACCGGACGCCCGCGCGCATGATAGCGTATGTGGAGCCGGCGCGCGAGCGTGGGCTCAAGGTAATCATCGCGGCTGCTGGCGGGGCCGCGGCGCTGCCCGGCGCGATCGCCGCGCTGACGCCGCTCCCGGTTCTCGGCGTGCCGATGCACGGTTGGGCGGTGCAGGGCATGGACGCCCTGTTGTCGATGGCCCAGATGCCGGCGGGGATCCCGGTAGGGACGCTCGCCATCGGCAAGCCCGGCGCGATCAATGCGGCGCTGCTGGCGGCGGCGATCCTGGCGCTGGACGACGCCGACGTCGCCGCCGCGCTCGACCGCTTCCGCGCCGAACAGGCCGACGCCGTGCCCGAGACGCCCTCCGACGCCGGCTGAACCCGCGCCCTTGCGCACGCCGGCAACAGCCGTTTACGCCGCCGCCGGGGCGGCGATTCTCATCTGGGGCGCGACGCCGGTCGTCACCAAGATCGCGGTCACCGCGGTCGATGCCGTGACCGTCGGGATCCTGCGCACCGTGCTCGCCGCGCTGGTGACCGCGCCGATCGCAGTGTTGGCCGGTGTCGCGCGGCCGAAAACGCGGGGCCAGGCGGCGCTCATCGCGGTTTCGGGGTTCGGCGGTTTCGTCGGATTCCCGCTGCTGTTCACCTTTGGCCTCGGCCACACGTCGGCGTCGCACGGCGCGCTGGTTCTGGCTGCGCTGCCGGTGTTCACCGGGCTGATCGCCGCCGCCGTCGATCGCAAGGCGCCCCCGGCCCGGTGGTGGACCGGCGCTGTCATCGCCGTTATCGGCGAGGCGCTTCTGATCGGATTTCGCTTCGGATTCGACGCCGCGGGCGCGAGCGTCTTCGGCGATCTTCTGGTGCTCGCCGGCTGCGTCTTCGCGGCGACGGGCTACGTCGCCGGGGGCCGCCTGACCCAGAGCCTCGGCGCCTGGCCGACGACGCTGTGGGGCATCACCATCGGCGGCGTCCTGCTCGCGCCGGCGCTGGCGTTCGCGCCGATCGGCGCCGCGTGGGAGACGCCCGGCGCCACCGGCCTGCTCGCCATCGGCTACCTTGCGCTGGGGTCGACGCTGCTGGCTTACGTGTCGTGGTACTGGGCGCTGGCCCGGGGCGGCATCGTGCGCATGGCCGCGTCGCAGTTCGTCCAGCCGATCATCGGCGTGGCGCTCGCCGCCGTCATCCTCAGCGAGCCGATGACGTGGCCACTCGCGGCCTCGGCGGCGCTGATCCTCGCCGGCGTCGCCATCATCCAGCGGCGTTAGGGCCGTGACGATGCCAAATCATGGTCGGTTGAACCGGCGACGCGAATACCGAAATCGAGGGATGTGCGCACGCTGGTTACGAAGCAGGTTTGACGTTATCGAGAAAGCGAAGGTAGTGGTCGGGCAATCCGTGCGCCCGCGCGCCCTTGCGCAGTAGCGTGATATAGCGCAGCGACGGATTGCCATCCGATTCCTTGCCGTCGGCAATGTAGGTGACGGCCGCGATCGTTCGACCGTCGATATCTCTCGCATTCACCCAAAGGTGACGGTAGCGCCGGCCGGGCACGCCCTCGGTCGAGTCGAGGCGCACCAAGTCGGCCCGGGTGATCTGGTAAAGCACGCCCCAGACCTCCGCGTCCGGATCGGGAGAAATGTTGGCCGGCGCGGCCTTGCCTCTTGGCCGACCCTCGAGATTGAACCGCAAGCGGTATCCCCGCACGCAACCGGGTCGCCATTCGATCGGTTGCATGCCGCGCCGCCCGCGGAACGCGCTGTCATGCAGGTTGGCGCCGAAGGCGAAGTACCACACCCGGTCGTGTGGCCGGCCGACAAGACGGATGCCGTGCCAGCGGTAGTAGAGCCTGGAGAGCGTCCACGACCTGGTGAGCAGACGGAGCAGCCTGATCATCGATCGAAGCCACCCGTCGCGACGGTCCGCAGCCGGCGGACAGTCAGGAATTGGAGAATGGCGGCAATGAGGCTGACCACAAACACCCCGCTCAGGGAGGTTGCCTCGACGATTGCAGCGCCGACGAGCGGCAGCAGCGCGGCCGGCGCAACGATGGCGTTGAAATAGCCGCTGTAGGCGGGCCTTCGGTCGTCGGGCGAAATTTCCATCAAATAGCCGAGCATGGCGATCGTGATGCCATTGCCGAGGGCGCCGAGCAACAGGAACACCACGGTGAAACCGGCCAACGTCGGGACCGCCCAAGCTCCCGCAATCCAAACCCAGACAAGGATCAGCAAAGGCGGCGCGGCGCGGAGCACAGCGACGCCCTCCAGTAGGCTTCGTTTGCCGTGACGGTCACCCCACCAGCCCCACAGCGCGTTGGACACGAGCCCTCCGGCGGTCTGCGCCCCTAACAAGAACGCGACCACCGCGGTGGTGCCGTGCGTCGCCGTCGCCTGAAGGATGTAGAACGGGAGCGCCATCGTCACCGCGCCGCCGAGCCATTGCGAGTACACGAAAAGACGGAAGCGGCGGTCAGATCGAAACACCTCGACGCCTTCGCGGAGGAACCCGAGAAATCCTTCGTCGGGGGTCCGGGGCTCAGGCGCGACGGGCTCGCCGGCGGAAACGAAGGATATGCTCGAGGCCAGGAGCAGGAATGCGCCAAGCAGCACAAGGGGGGCATAGCCACCGGGGAAGGTCAGCGTATTGAGGAATTGGTGGGCCGCCGCAGCCACACCGAGCGCGAGCAAGCCGCCGCCGAAGAATCGGATGGCGAGCATCCGGCTCCGGCGTGTCGAAGCAACCGAGCGGGCGACGATGTCATTGTAGGGCACGGCGACGATGCCGCTGACGAAGGCATAGGCGGTCCATAGCCCGAAAAACAGGGCGATCAAGAGGGCGTCGGGAAGCGCTCCGGCAATTGCGAGCAAGCCGGCAATCCCAACCAGGCAGGCCGCCCGACCGAACGCGCCAACCATATAGAACGGCATGCGCCGTCGGCGACGCTGGGCGAGATAGCCAACAAAAATCTGAGGAAACAGCCAGCCATAACGCAGGATGGCCGAGGCCGCGCCGACGGCGACGGCGCTGCCGGTCAGCCCATAGACGAGCGTGGCGATGATGGTGCTCGAGTCCACGGCCGCCGCCCCACCCTGAAAACAGATGCCGGCGGTCGAAATACGCCAAAACCGGCTGCTCGCGTCACGAGCTTGCAACGTCGTTTCCTTTGGCCATCCGTAAAGCGTCAAGCGTAACGCCGCTTGTCCACAATGCGAGGGCGCCGATGCCGGCAACGGTGAGCAAGCTCGCGAACTGGACCACCAACACCATCGCCAGCGCCTGCTCTTCGGCGACGCCCACGAGGTCGAGGGCAAAGATAGAGCCGAGGAAGAAACCGCCCGGAATCCGCGCGAACCGGGTGAGGATGATAAGGAAACCGACAAACACCATCAGGAAGACGTAATCCGACGGGCGAAGCACCAGCAAAAATGCAAGACCCGCCCAAAGGAAATGCGTGGCGGCAATCAGCTTTATGACGACGCTGGCGAGCACGATAGCGACGCCTCGCCACACCTCTCTGGGCCATACAATACCCTCGGCAAAGGATTGCAAGATTCCATTGACCGAGCCGGCAAAGCGCGCCGGCAGACGATCGGCCAAACGCATCGTCCAGCCGTCGGGGAGCCCAGCCAGCGATTTGAAACGGGCGAGCGCGAGCAGCAGCAGCGCGAACAACGCCAATCCGCCAACGCCCCCAACAATGAGCCCAAGGCGGATACCTCCGCTCGGGTCGGGGAAGACGGCAAAGATCAGGGCCACTGCGACGAAGCCGGAAAAGATCACGCCGTCAACGAGCCGGTCGATGGCTGCCGTTGCCAGCACCGCGCTCATCTTCAATGCCTCGAGCCGGGCGACCAACCAAGACCGGACGAACGGACTGATGCCCAGCGGGATTACGATGTTGGCGAAATAACCGGCCATGATCGCGCCGAACAGGCGCAGCGTGCTGATCGGCCGGATCACATGGAGCAGCTGCCGCCACTTCCACGCCCGGACCAACTGCTCGGCGGCGATTGCAAGCGGGGCCAGCAACAGGAACCTGATATCGGCCTCGGCGACGACCTGATGCAGGCGATCGTAGTCAGCGCGCCACAATACCCAAACGAGTGCTAATGCCGCGATCATCGCCCCGCCAGCCGACCACCAGCGTCGCCAATTACGTCTCTTGGTGGCTTCAGTCACATTCTGGTTTCGACGCGATCGAGCGAGGTCGCCAGACCCGCGATTCACCCGCGCGCAGCGCGGCGGGGGCGCAGCACGCGCAGCACCCGCCCGGGGTCGGGCAGGCATTTCTTCAGTGCGCCGATCGCCTTGGGGACGCGCATGACGTCGGCGATGCGGCGATCGAGAAACGCCCAGGTATCGTCGAAACCCTCGGACTTGTCGTCGAGCCAGTAAAGCAGCGTTGAGGCGTAGACGCCGACGAGAAGGCCGCGCTTGGTGTAGAAATTGTAGTCGGTGGCGGTGTCGCCGGCGGCGCGCCACATCGCGTCGACCGTGCGCCAGAGCGCCCGCATCGCGCCCGGCGCGCGCCCAGGCAGCGCGGCCCGGGTGAGCGCCATCCGGATCGCCTCGCGGTGTTTGGCGTTGAGCTCGAGCCGCACGCGCACCGCGGCGGTGATGCGGTCGCGCACGCGCATCGATTCGAGATCGCGCTTCGCCAGCCCAGCGAGCATCCGGCGGTCGGACTCGGCCGCCCAGTACGCCAGCACGGCGTCGACGCCGCC
>JACZUY010000124.1:1478-6861 GCA_022572945.1 Pseudomonadota bacterium | reverse complement strand
CTGTGCAGCCTGATGCACGACCTCGGCATGCTGACGATTCCGGAAGAGATACTCAATAGCGCCAAAAGACTGTCATCAAAGCAACTCCAGCTACTGCGAAACCATCCCCGGGAATCGCAGAGGATGGTCGAGCTGTTCGGCAGCGAGTTCGCCTGGATGGGCAAGGTGATCGTCCAGGTTCACGAGCGCCACGACGGTAGCGGATATCCCCTCAATCTCGAGGGAGAAGAGATCCACGAACTCGCCCGCATCATCGGCCTGGCCGATACCTTTTCTGCCATGGCTCACCCGCGTGCGGACCGGAAGGCGCTGGTCATCTACAACGCCCTGAACGAAATCATCGACGTGCGGAACAGGAAGTTCAATCCCGACGACATCAAGGCCCTGCTCGACCTGGAGAACGGCCGGGAGCGCGGCCGGGTCTATCGGCTCTCCCCGCCCGGCTTCCGGGTCCCCGCGCCGCCCGAGCTGAGCAAGGCGAGCACCGAGGAACTGGTCGCCGCCCTCGCCAATCCCAACGCCTGGTGGCGGGAAACGGCCCATCGTTTGCTTCATGAGCGGCACAAGCAATCCGCTGCCGGGCCGTTGCGAACGCTTCTGAAAGAGAGCGGCTCGGCAGTTGGCCGAATGCACGCTCTTTGGTCGCTGCAAGGGCTCGGGCAAATGAAGAATGCCGACTTGACGCTCGCGCTCGGTGACGCTTCGCCCCGGGTCCGCGAACATGCGGTTCGTCTCGCCGAGGATCGTCTCGCCGGCCAGTCCGGGGTTCACCGGAATGACGTGGTAGCCCTTGCCCTGCAGGTACTTCATCGCATAGACGCTGGGCCGCACCCAATTCGCGCTGGTGCCGACCATGGCGATTGTGCGGCAACGCCTGAGGATGCCGCGCAGCAGCGAATCGGGATAGTAGTCGTGGTCCATGGCGTCTTTCGCCGGGCGGCGGATACGTTGCGGCGCGCCGGCTAGCGGTGGCGCCACACCGGCTTGCGTTTTTCGATGAAGGCGTCGATGCCCTCGCGCGCGTCGTGGAACATCATGTTGCGCGCCATCTCCTCGGCGGCGAAGTCGTACGCCGCCTCGAGCCCCATCTCGATCTGGCGGTAGAGCGCGCGCTTGCCCGCGGCGACCGCGACCTGGGACTTGCCGATGATCGACTGGGCGTACCCATCGATCGCCGCGTCGAGCTCCTCGGGCGGCACCACCTTGTTGACGAGACCGATCTTCTCGGCCCGCTCGGCGGACACGATGTCGCCGGTGAACAGCATCTCGAACGCGTGCTTGCGGGTGACGTTGCGCGCCAGCGCGACCCCCGGGGTCATGCAGAACAGCCCGACGTTGATGCCCGAAGTGCCCAAGCGCGCCTCGGTCGAAGCCACCGCGAGGTCGCTGTTGGCGACGAGCTGAAGGCCCGCCGCGGTGGCGATGCCGTGCACCCGGGCGATCACCGGCTGGGGCAGGCGGATCATGCTCATCATCATGCGCCCGCACTTCTTGAAAAGATTCTCGTAGTAGCCGCGGTCGGGGTTGGCGCGCATCTCCTTGAGGTCGTGCCCGGCGCAGAACGCCTGGCCGCGCGCCGCGATCACCACGACGCGGATCGACGAATCGCCGCGCACCGAATCGAAGGCGGCCTGCAGCGCGTCGAGCAGCGGCTCGGAGAGCGCGTTGTAGTCGTCCGGCCGGTTGAGCGTCAGCGTGCAGACGGCGTCGCCGTCCTCGCGCACGAGCACGGGCTCGTTGGCAGGCGGTTTGGGGGACGTCGTAGCCACGCGGTCCATCCTTCCTGTCTCGCGATCAACCCGGTTGACGCCTTCATTCTATCGGTTTTTGCCGCCGTTGCCTCCACAAAGTCAAGCCCGCCCCAGAGCCGCGCTTGTCCGCCCCGAGGTCAGGCTCGCGCCGCCGTTGGAATGCCGCGGGAAAAATCATCGATCCCGCCAACGACAAGGGCAGCGGCGAATCACGTGTCGACGCCTAGCGAAGCAGGCGTCGTTGGAGAAGGCTTTCGATGTCGCGGCGGCCGTCGATCACGCAGTGGATCACGACCTCATCGCCGATGATCCGGTAGATGACGCGATAAGGCTTGTAATGGACCTCACGGTACTCGGTGATCCCCAAGTCCCTCAGCTCCTTGGGCGCGTGACCGCGCTCCGGCAGTCCGGTCAGGCTGCGGCAAAGTTTTTCAAGGGCGTCGAGCACCCGGTCGGCGCTCTCGACCGAATCGTTGCGCGCGACGTAGGAGTGGATGTCCTCGATGTCGCGTTCGGCGTCCTCGACGAGAACCACCCGATACGCCATCGGGCGGATCAGGCCTTCACGCGCCTGCGGATATCGGCGAAGGCTTCACCCGCGGGCCGGACCTTGCCTTCCTCCAGGCTTTTGGTGCTCAATGCCAGCATCTTCAGGAGCGCGAGCGTCTCCTGGGTCTGCTCGTAGCTGGCGATGTCCTGGAGCACCGCCTTGGCCTCCCCGTGCACGGTAATGACCACCGGGTTCCGTCGCTCGGCAAGGGTGCGGATCACGTCGGCGGCATGAGCCTTGAGATGGCTGATCGGTTTGACCTGTTCCGAAAGTTTCATGGCGACGGTCCTTGGGGCCAAAGTTGGACCAAATATAGCCCTTTTCTTGTCCAAATCAACTCATACCGGCGAGCCCATGAATGGACTCAGCCTTTTGTTTCCTCAGGTGCCGGGCGGGGCCATCCGGCCGCTTGGCTTTCGCGCCAGGGGGCGCGGCGCCCCTCTTGTTGCGATCCATACGTCGCGCTCGGCGGTATCATGGCCGGGAAAGCCGGCGCCGACGTTGGCGCACCGCCGCCGACGGCTTGGCGGCGGGGCCACGCGTATCCGCCCCCGAGGTTTGGCTCGCGCCGCCGGCGCGCCATCGCTAGAATGGCGCCGGAGATCGCGGCGGGGTCGGCCGCCGGAGGGGACGCGATGGCGGGGCAGGAGCGATGGCGGGCCGAGGGCCTCCTGTTCGAGAATTGCAATTGCCAGCTCCTGTGCCGTGCGCACCTGTCGTACCGGAACCCGTGCGATCACGAGCGCTGCCTGTTCCACTGGGCGGTCCACATCGACGGCGGGGCGTACGGCGATCTGCCGCTCGACGGCCTCAACGCGTTCCTCGTCGGCGACACGCCGCGCCTCATGGCCTCCGGCGACTGGACCGAGGCGATCTATATCGATGAACGCGCCAGTTCCGCTCAGCGCCGCGCGCTTGAAGCGATATTCCGCGGCGACGCCGGCGGCCCTTGGGCGGTGCTCGCCGGGTTCGTCGGCCGCTGGCTCGAGACCCGGTTCGTGGCCATCGAGTTCCGCGACGAGGGCCGGCGCAAGCGCATGCACATCACCGACATCCTCGAGACCAGCGTCGAGGCGATCCGCAGCGCGGACCGCGCGGGCGTGGCGCGGCTCGCCAACGTTCACAACCAGATTCACGCCACCGACCAAGTCCTCGCCACCGGCGACACGCGCTTCACCGACCAGGGGCTGGTGCTCGACACCAAGGCCACACATGCGGTCTACTCACGCTTTTCGTGGGAAGGCCCGTAACCCGCGCGTCGAGTCAGACCCTCACATAGGGTCACGCGACCGCCCGGAGGCGCGATGAACACACCCGCCGCACCGCGCATCACGATCGCCGAGTTCGAGGCGCTCGCGCGCGAGAAGCTGCCGCTGGTGCGGCAAACCGGCATTCGCGCCGAGCGTATCGACGCCGGCCGCGTGGTCATGCGCATGCCGTGCAACGAAGACGCGCTGCGCCCCGGCGGCACCATCCACGGCCCGGCGATGATGGCGCTCGCCGACGTCGCCATGTACGTCGTGGTCCTGAGCCTGATCGGCCCGGTCGAGCTGGCGGTGACGACGAGCCTCAACGCCAACTTCCTGCGCCGCCCCAAACCCGCCGACCTGATCGCCGAGGCGCACATCCTCAAGCTCGGCAAGCGCCTCGCGGTGGGCGAGGTGACGCTCTACACCGACGGCGAGGCCGATCCCGTGTGCCACGTCACCGCGACCTACTCGATCCCGCCGCGCGAGTAGGCCAGGATTGGTGACGCCAGTCGCGGCGAGCCGGCCAGTTCGCCCCGTTCGCGTTGCCCTACCATGATACCGCGAACGTAAATGGCTGAAAAAAATGAAGTTTTTGCGGATCGTGACATGAATTTGCGGTTGACAGCACGGCCGCCTGTGGCATACTCCGCGGCCTCGACGAGGGCGCCGCGTGAGGGCGCCCATGGTTTGACCGGACGTGCGCGATGAAGACCTATTCCGCCAAGCCCGCCGACGTCGACAAACGGTGGTACGTCATCGACGCCGACGGCGTGGTCCTGGGCCGGCTCGCGGCCGAGATCTCCCGCCGGCTGCGCGGCAAGCACAAGCCCACCTACACGCCGCACATCGACTGCGGCGACAACATCATCGTCGTCAACGCCGAGAAGGTGCATCTCACCGGCAAGAAGCGCGCCGACAAGGTGTTCCACTGGCACACCGGCTATCCCGGGGGCATCAAGAGCCGCACCATGGCGCAGCGCCTCGAGGGCGCGCACCCCGAGCGGGTGATCCTCAAGGCGGTCGAGCGCATGGTCCCGCGCGGGCCGCTGGGGCGCCGGCAGATGGGCAACCTTCGCGTCTACGCCGGGCCCGGGCATCCGCACGAGGCGCAAGCGCCCGAGGTGCTGGATTTCGCCGCGATGAACCCGAAGAACAAGAGGACGGCTTAGGATCATGGCCGAAGAAACCCGCACCCTCGACGACCTCAAGGACCTCGCGCCCGAGGCCGCGCCCGCCGAGCCCGAGGCGCCCGAGCCGCAGATCGACGCGCTCGGCCGCGCTTACGCGACCGGCAAGCGCAAGAACGCCATCGCCCGCGTGTGGATCAAGCCGGGCGGCGGGCGTTACACCGTCAACGGCCGCGACGAGATGACCTATTTCGCGCGCCCGGTGCTGCGCATGCTCATCGGCCAGCCCTTCGTCGCGGTCGACCGGACCGGTCAGTACGACGTCTGGTGCACGGTCACGGGCGGTGGCCTCTCGGGCCAGGCCGGAGCGGTGCGCCACGGCATCTCGAAGGCGCTGTCGCTCTACGAGCCGGGGCTGAGGAAGACGCTCAAGGCGGGCGGCTTCCTGACCCGCGATTCGCGCGTCGTCGAGCGCAAGAAGTACGGCAAGCGCAAGGCGCGCCGCAGCTTCCAGTTCTCGAAGCGCTAGGCCGGGACACACCGCAAGCGATACGGCGGTCCGGCCCCGGGCCGCCGTTTTCGTGAGCGGTCCCGGCGTGGTAGTGTCCCGGTGGGCGAGGGAAAACAGCGATGGCAAACGACAAGGTCAGGGTGGCGATCGTCGGCGCCAGCGGCTACACCGGCGCCGAGCTGGTACGCCTGCTC
>JACZUY010000124.1:0-1468 GCA_022572945.1 Pseudomonadota bacterium | reverse complement strand
CGGGACACACCGCGAGCGTTACGGCGGTCCGGCCCCGGGCCGCCGTTTTCGTGAGCGGCCCCGGCGTGTTTTACCGGCGAGCCCACGAATGGACTCGCCTAATGTTCCCTCAGGCGCCGGGCGGGGCCATCCGGCCGCTTGGCTTTCGCGCCAGGGGGCGCGGCGCGCGGTCGCGCTTACCACCGAGCCGATGAAGGTTTCTTCATCGGCTCGGTGGTACTAGTGTCTCGGCGGGCGAGGGGAAAAGAGCGATGGCAATCGACAAGCTCAGGGTGGCGATCGTCGGCGCCAGCGGCTACACCGGCGCCGAGCTGGTGCGCCTGCTCACCGCCCATCCCCGGGCGGAGATCGTCGCGCTCACCGCCGACCGCCACGCCGGCGAGCCGCTCGATGCGGTGTTTCCGCACCTCGCCGGGCTCGATCTTCCCGGCCTGGTGGCGCTCGACGCGGTCGGCTGGGACGGCGTCGACCTCGCCTTCTGCTGCCTTCCCCACGGCGCCACGCAGGAGGTGATCGCCGGGCTTCCCGACGGCCTCAAGGTGATCGACCTTTCGGCCGACTTTCGGCTTTCCGACCCCGAAGTCTACGAACGCTGGTACGGCCGGCCTCACCAGGCGCCTGGACTGCAGCGCGAGGCCGCCTACGGCCTCACCGAGCTCAACCGCGCCGAGATCGCGGCGGCGCGGCTGGTGGCCAATCCGGGCTGCTATCCGACCGCCGCCCAGCTTCCGCTGGTGCCGCTGCTCGAGGACGGCGCGATCGAGGCCGACGACATCATCATCGACGCCAAGTCGGGGGTCACCGGCGCCGGCCGGGCGCTCAACGAGGGCATGCTCTACGCCGAGGTGGGCGAGGGCGTTCACGCTTACGGCGTCGCCGCCCACCGGCATGCGCCCGAGATCGAGCAGGGACTCTCGGCCGCCGCCAACAAGCCGGTGGTGGTCAGCTTCACGCCGCACCTGATGCCGATGAACCGCGGGCTGCTGGCGACGATCTACGTGCGCGTCTCGGCCGGTTACGACGCCGACGGGCTCAGGCGCGTTCTCGCCACGCGCTACGACGGCGAGCCTTTCGTGCGCGTTCTCGCGGCGGGCGCGACGCCGGCGACGCGGCACGTGCGCGGCTCGAACCTGTGCCTGATCGCGGTGTTCGCCGACCGGCTGCCGGGCCGGGCGATCCTGCTCTCGGCCACCGACAACCTGGTCAAGGGCGCCTCGGGCCAGGCGGTGCAGAACATGAACGTCATGTTCGGCTTGGCCGAGACCCTGGGCCTCGACCAGGTGCCGACATTCCCGTGAGCGCTGAAACGATATGACCGCGCACGACCCGATGGTGCTGCCCGCCGATCTGCCCGTACCCGAGGACGACGGCGCCTGCGATCACCTGCCCGGAAAGCGGCTTCCGTTCATAGCCCTGCCGGCGACCGACCTTCAGTCAGCCGAAGCCGACTTTCGGTTGGCGAAGGCCG
>JACZUY010000123.1 GCA_022572945.1 Pseudomonadota bacterium | reverse complement strand
CCCGGCGTTCGGGAGCCTGAGCCGCTCGGCGACCGCCGGCGCGCCGCCGCGGCCGCGACGCAGCAACAGCGCGAGGCGGCGCAGCGAATCGGCGTCTTCGTCCTCGATCTCGCACAGCTCGGCGAGCGCGTCGAAGCCCGCGACCTCGGGCAGCACCTGCGCCAGCGCGCCGGCGTCGGCCATCAGTGCCAGCACCTCGGCGGGCGCCGGCGCCGCCAGCAGCTTCAGGAGCTCGTCGCGCACCCGCTCCCCGGAGAGCGCGGTGAGCGCCGGCGCCATCGCGCGGCAGGCGGCGAGCGCCTCCGCGTCGGGCGGCGGCCGGCCGAACAACGCGTAGAAGCGGAAGAAGCGTAGCAATCTCAACACGTCCTCCTCGATGCGCGTGCGCGCGTCGCCGACGAAGCGCACGCGGCCCGCGCGCAGGTCCTCGAGCCCGCCGACGGGGTCGTAGAGCGTGCCGTCGGGATCGCAGAACAGTGCGTTGATGGTGAAGTCGCGGCGCTCGGCGTCGGCCTCCCAGTCGTCGGTGAAGACGACCTTGGCGTGGCGGCCGTACGCTTCGACGTCGCGGCGCAGCGTCGTCACCTCGATGCCCTCGCCGTGGGCGACCGCCATCACGGTGCCGTGCTTGATGCCCGTCGGCACGGCCTTGAGGCCCGCCGCCTCGAGCAGCCGCGTGACCGTCTCGGGCGCGTCGGGAGTGGCGAGGTCGACGTCCTTGACCGCGCGGCCGGCCACCGCGTCGCGCACGCAGCCGCCGACGAAGCGCACCGCCGCGCCCTCCGCCGTGAGCGCCGCGATCACCGCCGCGGTCGCCGGCGACGCCATCCACGGCTCGGGATCGATGCGGCCGGCCGGGCGCACCGGCCTATTCCATCCGCCCCGGCACGATCACGCCGTCGATGTAGTGCGGCGCGACGTAGGTTCCGCCGGGCGGGCTGCCGCCGGTGAGCGCGAGCGCGACGAAGCTCGCGGCGACCAGCAGCGCGCTGGCGGTCAACAGCCACGTCCACGGCGCGTCGCGCCACTCGGGCACGCCGTCGGCGCCCGCCAGGCGCGCCTTGCGCCGGGCGAGCAGGAGCCACACCCCGTAGATGATGAACGGCAGCACGATCGGCAGCAGGTAGCTGAGAAGCAGCCGTCTCATCGGTGGTCCTCGGTGTCGCACGCGTCGAGGACGGCGCACAAATCGACCACGATCCGCGCGGTCACGCCCCAGATCGTGTGGCCCTGATAGTCGATGACCCAGTATTCGCGGCGCCGCCCGCGATGCATCCGGCTCTCGCGCCGGCGGTTGGCGGGGTCGAACAGGAAGCCGAGCGGCGCCTCGAACGCCTCGGCCACCTCGAACGCGTCGAGCGTCAGCGCCAGCGGCGGCGCGACCAGCCCCACCACCGGCGTCACCGCGAAGCCGGTCGAGGTGTCGAACACGTCGAGACTGCCGACCACCTCGATGCTCTTGGCCGCGAGGCCGATCTCCTCCTCGGTCTCGCGCAGCGCCGCGGCCACCGCGTCGCGGTCGCCGGGCTCGACCCGGCCGCCGGGAAAGCTGACCTGCCCGGCGTGGTCGGCGAGGTGCGCGGTGCGCTCGGTGAACAGCGCGGTCATCCCCGCCGGATGGGTGACCAGCGGCAGCAGCACCGCCGCCGGCGTCAACGCTGCGTCCGCGCCGCCGTCGCGCGCGGCGCGCCCGGCGAGTCGGTCCCTGACGTGCGCCGGCGTCAGGTCGGGCGCGGCATCGTTCCCAGCGTGAAAAAGCATCCCTTGCTCCACACCCCGTATTGCGGTTCGCCGTCGGCCTCGTGTTCGACGCCGAGTTCGACGAGCTGGTAAAACACCGGGCGCGCGATCAGCGCCTCGAGCCGGCCGCGGACCAGAATGTAGGGCGACGGCTCGCCGGTGTCGCCATCGACGCTGACGCGGATCGGGTGGTCGGGACCGGCCGTCATCTCGTCGTCGAGATTGGTGCGAAAGCGCAGCGCCTGGTCCCGCCCCTCGCCGCTCGCGGTGAGCGCGACCGCGACGAAGGGCGCGTCGTCGACGTCGATGCGGCCTTTTTCGACCGGCGTCGTCAGCCAGTACACGCCGTCGTGGTCGCGGCTGAGCACCGACGCGAAAAGCTTGACCAGCGGTTTGCGGCCGATGGGAGAGCCGTGGTAGAACCAGGTGCCGTCGCGCGCGATGCGCATGTCGAAGTCGCCGCACAGGACCGGGCCCCGCATTCCGGCTGGGAGCGGGGCCTTGTCTTTGGCGCCGAGCGCGGCGGTGATGTCTCCGGGCGCAGGCGCTGGCTTCGTCATCCTGTATACCCTCTCGCGACATGCAACGGAGCGCATTCGATGTCCGACGCGATGCCGACCGCGGTTGAACCGGCGCAGGACCTGGCCTCGAGGATCGACGCTCTTGGCGAACGCATGACCGCGGTGCGCGATCGCGTCGGCCGCATCATTTTCGGCCAGAGCCACGTCATCGACCAAACTCTTATCACGCTGCTCGCTGGGGGTCACGCCCTGGTGATCGGCGTGCCGGGGCTGGCCAAGACGCGGCTGGTGGAGACCCTGGGCGTGGTCCTCGGCCTGAGCGAGAAGCGGGTGCAGTTCACCCCCGATTTGATGCCGGCGGACATCCTCGGCTCCGAAGTGCTCGAGGAAGCGGAGTCCGGCCGGCGCTCGTTCCGCTTCATCAAGGGGCCGGTGTTCTGTCAGCTCCTGATGGCCGACGAGATCAACCGCGCCAGTCCGCGCACCCAGTCGGCGCTGTTGCAGGCGATGCAGGAGCACGAGGTGTCGATCGCCGGCCACCGCCACCCGCTGCCCTCGCCGTTCCACGTGCTGGCGACGCAAAACCCGCTTGAGCTGGAAGGCACTTATCCCTTGCCCGAGGCGCAGCTCGACCGCTTTCTCATGGAGATCGACATCACCTACACCGACATCGGCGCCGAGCGCACGATGCTGATCGCCACCACCGGGACCGACGAGGAGCCGCCGGTCGAGGTGATGTCGGCCGCCGATCTCGAAGCGGCGCAGCGCCTGTTGCGCCGGATGCCGGTGGGCGAGACCGTCGTCGAGGCCATCCTCGGGCTGGTGCGTTCGGGCCGCCCAGAATCCTCGGACATCGACGAGGTGCGGAGCCACGTCTCCTGGGGGCCGGGGCCGCGCGCCAGCCAGGCGCTCATGCTCGCCGCCCGCGGCCGCGCCATTCTCGACGGCCGGCTGTCGCCGTCGATCGACGACGTGTTGGCGCTCGCCGGGCCCGTCCTTCGTCACCGCATGGCGCTCAACTTCGCCGCCCGCGCCGACGGGATCGTCATCGACCAGGTGATCGAGCGGCTTTGCGCGCCTTACCGCTGATCGCGCCATGCCCGGAGCCGCGGCGGCGCGCCGGCAACAGGCCGAACAGCTCGCGGCAAAGCTGCCGCCGCTGCTCGTCGCCGCCGAGCGCGTCGCCTCGATCGTCGCCCAGGGCGTGCACGGCCGCCGCCGGCGAGGCACCGGCGAGACCTTCTGGGAGTACCGCCGCTATCAGCCCGGCGAGGAGACCACGCGCATCGACTGGCGCCAGTCGGCGAGGTCGCAGCACCTCTTCATCCGCGAGAATGAATGGGAGGCCGCCGAAAGCGTGTGGCTGTGGCACGACGCCTCGCCGTCGATGGGTTATCGCTCGGACCTCGCAACCGTGGAGAAGGGCGAGCGCGCAACGCTGTTGTTGCTCGCCCTCGCGGTGCTCCTCGTCCGCGGCGGCGAACACGTCGCGCTGCTGGGCGAGGACGAGCGGCCGGGGAGCGGAAACGCCGCGCTCAACCGCATGGTCGCCCGGCTCGAGCGCCACGCCGCGGCCGACGCCAGCCTGCCCCGCGCCGAGGTGCTGCCGCGCTACGCGCAGGTCGTGCTGATCGGCGATTTCCTGTCGCCGCTCGACGATATCCAGGCGATGGTCAAACATTACGTCGCGCGCGGCGTGAAGGGCCATCTTTTGCAGGTCATCGACCCGGCCGAGGAGACGCTGCCGTTCGTCGGGCGCACGCGCTTCGAAGGGCTCGAGGGCGAGGGCGACACGTTGATCGGACGCCCCGAGACGCTGCGCGGCGAATACACCGCGCGCTTCGCCGCGCATCGCCAGGCGCTCGGCGATCTCCTGCGCGCCGCCGGCTGGAGCTTCGCCGTCCACCACACCGACCAGCCGGCCCAGGCCGCGCTGTTGTCGCTCTACGTCGCCATGGCGGCGCAAACCAGGACCTGAAGCGATGTCCGCGCTCGGCGGCCTGGTGTTCGCCTCGCCGTGGATGCTCGCCGCGCTCGCGGTGCTGCCGCTGATCTGGTGGCTGCTGAAGGTCACGCCTCCGGCGCCGAAGCGGGTGCCGTTTCCGCCGGTGCGGCTGCTGTTCGGCCTCCATCCCCGCGAGGAGACCCCGGCCACGACGCCGCCCTGGCTGATCGCGCTCAGGCTGGCGCTCGCGGCGCTTCTGATCTTCGCCCTCGCCCATCCGATCCTCAACCTCGGCGCGCGCCTGGCGGGCGACGGGCCGGTGATCGTGGCGGTCGACGACGGCTGGGCGGCGGCGCGGCACTGGGAACGGCGCGCGGCGGCGATGGACGCGCTCCTCGCCGCGGCCGAGCGCGATGATCGCCCGGTGATCATCCTGCCGACGGCGCCGGCCGCGGACACCGGCGCGGTGCGGTCGAGCGGGCTGTTGCACGCCGAGGAGGCGCGGCGTCTGGTCCAGGCGATGGCGCCGAAACCGTGGGCCGTGGACCGCGCCGCCGCCGCCGCGGTGCTCGACCGCCTCGGCTTCGGCGGCGGCGTCGACGTGGTGTGGCTCAGCAGCGGCGTCGACGACGGCTCGGCGGAGGCCTTCGGCGCTCGGGCGGCGGCGCTCGGGCGGCTTCAGGTGATCACCGATCCCGACCTCGACCGGCCGCGCGCGCTGTTGCCGCCCGAGAGCGGGCCGGGCGCGCTTCGCCTGACGCTGTTGCGCGCGGCCGACGCCGGCGAGGAACGGTTGTGGGTGCGCGCGACCGGCGAAGAGGGCGCGGTGCTCGCCCGCGCGCAGGCAACGTTCGGCGCCGGCGAGCTGTCCACGGAAGTGGCGTTCGACGCGCCGGCCGAGCAGCGCAACCGCATCGTCCGCATCGACATCGAAAACGAGCGCGGCGCCGGCGCGGTGGTGCTGCTCGACGAGCGCTGGCGGCGGCGCCCGGTGGGCCTGATCTCGGGCGGCGCGATCGAGACCCAGCAACCGCTGCTCTCCGAGCTCTACTATCTCGAGCGCGCGTTGAACCCGTTCAGCGAAGTGCGCACGGGGGAGCTGCGCGAATTGTTGCGGCGGCCGCTGGCCGCGCTTGTCCTCGCCGATGTCGCCAAGGTCGTCGGCGACGACCGCGCCGTGCTCGAGGACTGGCTCGAAGACGGCGGCGTGCTGATCCGCTTCGCCGGACCGCGGCTCGCCGAGGGCGTCGATGATCTGGTGCCGGTCCGGCTGCGCGGCGGCGGCCGGGTGCTCGGCGGCGCGCTGTCGTGGAGCGAGCCGGCGCGTCTGACCCGGTTCGACGCCGACACGCCGTTCGCCGGTCTCACGATCCCCGACGACGTCCGCGTGCGCCGCCAGGTGCTGGCCGAGCCGGCGCTCGACCTCGCCGGCAAGACCTGGGCGCGGCTCGCCGATGGGACCCCGCTGGTGACCGCCGAGCGCCGCGGCCGGGGCTGGCTGGTGCTGATGCACACCACCGCGAGCACGGCTTGGTCGGACCTGGCGATCTCGGGCCTGTTCGTCGAGATGCTGCAGCGGCTCGTGGGCTTGAGTCAGGGGATCGTGGGCGACGACGAAGAGCGGCTCCTGGTTCCGCTGAAGACTCTCGACGGCTTCGGCCGCCTCGCCGACCCGCCGCCCGAGAGCCGGCCGATCGCGGCCGGCGCCTTCGCCGAGGCGACCGCCGGCCCGGGCCAGCCGCCGGGCTTCTACGGCGCCGGGTCGGCGCGCCGCGCGCTCAACCTGACCGCCGGTTTGGACGCGCTCGAGCCGATCGGGGCGCTGCCCACCGGCGCCCAACACCGGGTCTTCGGCGAGGGCGGCGTAACCGACCTCAAGCCGTGGCTCCTCGCCGCGGCGCTGCTGCTCGGGCTCATCGATCTGGTCGTCGGCCTGGCGCTGCGCGGGCTGCTGCCGCTGGGCGCGCGGGGCGCCGCGGCATTGGCGCTATCGCTGGTCGCGGCCGCCCCCGCCGCAGCCCAGGACGCCGACGACTTCGTCCTCGCGGCCACGCTGGAGAGCCGCCTCGCGTACATTCGCACCGGCAATGACACGGTCGACCGGATCAGCCGCGCCGGCCTGGTTGGGTTGGGCGCGGTGTTGCGCGCCCGCACCTCGATCGAGCCGGCGGACCCGATCGCGATCGACGTCGAGCGCGACGAGTTGATCTTCTTTCCGCTGGTTTACTGGCCGATCACCGCCGACCAGCCGCCGCTGTCCGGGCAAGCGGCGGCCAGGGTGACCCACTACCTCAAGACCGGCGGCATCATCCTGTTCGACACCCGCGACCAGAACGCCGGCCCGAGCCAGGTGATCGGCGGCCGCGGCCCGGGCGCGCGGCGTCTTCGCACGCTGCTCGGCGACCTCGACATCCCGCCGCTCACGCCGGTGCCGCCCGAGCACGTTCTGACCCGTGCGTTTTACCTGATTCAGGACTTCCCGGGGCGCTGGGCCGGCGGCCGGGTGTGGGTCGAGCGTTACGAGGGCGGGGTCAACGACGGCGTCTCGTCGCTGATCATCGGCAGTCACGACTGGGCCGCGGCGTGGGCGGTTGACGAACGCCGCAATCCGATGTTCGCGGTGGTTCCCGGCGGCGAACGCCAGCGCGAGATGGCGTACCGCTTCGGCATCAACCTGACGATGTACGCCATGACCGGTAACTACAAGGCCGACCAGGTGCATCTTCCGGCGATTCTCGAGCGGCTGGGACAATGACCGAGTCGCTGACCGCGCTCGGCGTCGCGCCGCTGCTGCCCTGGCCGCTGCTTGCCGGGCTCGCGGTGGTCACCGCGCTCGGCCTCGCGCTGGCGTTGCTGCGGCGGGCCCGCGGCGCGTGGTGGC
>JACZUY010000122.1 GCA_022572945.1 Pseudomonadota bacterium | reverse complement strand
CAGCTCAACGATCCCTACGTCGCCGCGGCGCGACGCGAAGGCTACCGGTCGCGCGCCGCGTTCAAGCTCGCCCAGCTCGACGACCGCTTTCACTTTCTCGCGCCGGGGCGGAAGGTGGTCGATCTTGGCGCGGCGCCAGGCGGCTGGTCGCAGGTGGCGGCGATGCGCGTCAAGGCGGGCCGGCCCGGCGGCGGCCGGGTCGTCGCGGTCGATCCGCAAGCCATGGAGCCTGTGCCCGGAGTGACGGTGATCGAAGGCGACGCGTCCGACCCGCAAACCCCGGCGCTGCTGCGCGACGCATTGGCGGGCGCCGCCGACGTGGTGCTGAGCGACATGGCGACGCCGGCGACCGGGCACGCGCCAACCGATCATTTACGGGTGGTCGTCTTGTGCGAGGCGGCGCTCGATGTCGCCACGGCGGTGCTGGCGCCGGGCGGCGCGTTTATCTGCAAGGTCCTGGGCAGCGGCGCCGACGCCGGGTTGCTCGCCTTGGTCCGGCGCGAGTTCGCCCGCGTGAAGCACGCCAAGCCGCCGGCGAGCCGCGCCGGATCAGCTGAGATATACCTCGTCGCCACCGGGTTTCACGGCAGAGATGACGATGTCGGCGGGGCCCCCGCCGACCCGTCGTGATGGCGCTTGGCCGCGGCACGATTTGGTGTATGATGGCGCGCCAATCCTGTTGAGGAATTGGCATGACCTTCCGCGAAGCCCTGGCCTTTGACGACGTCCTTCTGGTTCCCGCGGCTTCGAGCGTCCTGCCTCAAAATGTCGATACGCGCAGCCGCGTAACCCGCACCATCGAGCTGAAAATCCCGCTCGTCTCGGCGGCAATGGACACGGTGACCGAAGGTCGGCTGGCGATCGCCATGGCGCAGGCGGGCGGCCTTGGCGTCATCCACAAGAACCTCGACGTCGACGCGCAGGCCGAAGAGGTGCGCAAGGTCAAGAAATTCGAGTCCGGCATGGTCGTGGACCCGCTGACGATCGGCCCCGACAAGACCCTCGCCGATGCGCTCAAGCTGATGAAGGATCACGGTATCTCGGGCATTCCCGTGCTCGAGAAGGATCGGCGTCTGGTCGGTATTCTCACCAACCGCGACGTGCGCTTCGCCACCGACCCGAAGCAGCCGGTGCGCGAGCTGATGACCAAGGACGACCTGGTCACCGTGCGCGAGGGCGTCGACAGCGAACAGGCCAAGCGACTCTTGCACCAGTACCGCATCGAGAAGTTGCTGGTGGTCGACGACGATTACCGCTGCATTGGCCTGGTCACGGTGAAGGACATCGAGAAGGCGCAATCCTTCCCCGACGCCTGCAAGGACGACCAAGGCCGTTTGTGCACCGCCGCCGCGACCGGTGTCGGGGACAAGGGCCTTGCCCGCGCCGAGGCGTTGCTCGACGCCGGCTGCGACATCATCGTCGTCGACACCGCGCACGGGCACTCGAAGGGCGTGCTCGACGCGGTGAGCCGCATCAAGAAGCTCAGCAACTACGCCCAGGTGGTGGCGGGCAACGTCGCCACGGGCGACGGCGCCCGGGCGCTGATCGACGCCGGCGCCGACGCGGTCAAGGTGGGCATCGGCCCCGGTTCGATTTGCATCACGCGGGTCGTCGCCGGGGTCGGGGTTCCCCAGTTCACGGCCCTGCGCGACGTGGTCGAGGCCTGTGGCGACGAGAACGTTCCCGTCATCGCCGACGGCGGCGTCAAATATTCGGGCGACCTCGCCAAGGCCATCGCCGCCGGCGCGGACTGCGCCATGATCGGCTCGCTGCTGGCCGGAACCGATGAAAGCCCGGGCGAGGTGTTCCTTTACCAAGGGCGGTCGTACAAGTCGTATCGCGGCATGGGATCGCTAGGCGCAATGGCCCGGGGTTCCGCCGACCGTTACTTCCAGCAAGACATCAAGGACACGCTGAAACTGGTGCCGGAAGGCGTCGAAGGGCGGGTCCCGTACCGCGGTCCCGCCGCCAACGTCATCCACCAACTCGTCGGCGGCGTGCGCGCGGCCATGGGCTACACCGGCAACGCCACCATCGCCGAGATGCGCAAGAACTGCGAATTCGTGCGAACCACGAACGCGGGGTTGCGCGAAGGTCACGTGCACGACATCACGGTGACGCGCGAGGCGCCGAATTATCCGGCCGACCGGTGACGGCGGCTCGGATCGAGCGCGGCGCGAGCGGCGAGGGGACTGGCCGCCGGTGGGGTGATGAACTATTCTCTGTATCCGGAAAGCATCCCCCGGCGGGTGGACCACAGCCCGTTCCACGGCCTTGGGGATGCGCAACAGATACGGGTAAGCGCAATGTACAATAGACGTCTGGTTTTGGCTTGTGCGCTCGCCCTCGGGCTCTCGTTGGCGCCCGTCGGGCCCGTCGCCGGCTTCGGCGGGGGCGGTTCGTCGACGAGCACGCCGAAAGATTCGGACCTCCGGGCCGGCCGGAAGGCGGTCGACACCGGCGACTTCAACAAGGCGATCGAATATCTCGACAAGGCGGTCAAGGCCAATCCAAAAAGCGCCGACGGTTACAACCTTCTGGGTTACAGCCACCGCAAGCTGGGCGACGTGGACAAGGCGTTCACCTATTACCGGCAGGCGCTCGCGCTCGACCGCAACCACCGCGGCGCCAACGAGTATATCGGCGAACTGTATCTCGAACTCGGAGATCTGGCGAAGGCCGAGGAACGTCTCAAAATTCTCGACGGCGCGTGCTTTTTCGGCTGCGAGGAGTACACCGATCTCAAGAACGCCATCAAGGCCTACAAGGCCAGCCGGGGCAGCTGAAGACGTTGGCGTCGATTGATCGCCGCGCCCGGTCGGTTGTGACGTGACCGACCGCGTCCTCGTCCTCGATTTCGGTGCGCAGACCACCCAGCTCATCGCGCGCCGCGTGCGCGAGAGCGGCGTCTACTGCGAGATCCGCCCGTTCCACATCGGCGACGACGAGATCGCGGCGTTCGCGCCGCGCGCGATCGTGCTCTCGGGCGGGCCGGCGTCGGTGACCGGCGCGGCGACGCCGCGCGCGCCCGATGCGGTATTCGCCCTCGGCGTCCCGGTACTCGGCATCTGTTACGGCCAGCAGACGATGTGCGACCAGCTCGGCGGCGAGGTCGAGCGCTCCGAGCGGCGCGAGTTCGGCCGCGCCTTCATCGACGTCTCGGATCGTTGCGACCTGTTCGAGGGGCTGTGGGCGCCCGGCGCGCACGAGCAGGTGTGGATGAGCCACGGCGACCGCGTGGTGACGTTGCCGCCGGGGCTCCGCGCGGTCGCCCACACCGAGGACGCGCCGTTCGCCGCCATCGCCGACGACGAACGCCGCTTCTACGGCGTGCAGTTCCACCCCGAGGTGGTCCACACCCCGCACGGCGCGGAGCTCCTGAAAAACTTCACCCACCGTGTCGCCGGTTGCAGCGGCGACTGGACGATGGCGTCGTTCCGCGAACACGCGGTCGCGCGGGCGCGCGCGCAGATCGGCGACGGGCGGGTGATCTGCGGGCTTTCGGGCGGCGTCGATTCGTCGGTCGTCGCGGTGCTCCTGCACGAGGCGGTCGGCAGCCAGCTCACCTGCGTCTTCGTCGATACCGGGCTTCTGCGCGAGGGCGAGGCCGGGCAGGTGGTGTCGCTGTTCCGCGACCGTTTCAACATCCCGCTGGTCGACCGCGACGCCCAGGCGCTGTTCCTCGACAAGCTCGCCGGCGTCACCGACCCGGAAGCCAAGCGCAAGGTGATCGGCGCCACATTCATCGACGTCTTCGAGCACGAGGCGGCGCGCATCGGCGGCGCCGACTTCCTCGCCCAGGGCACGCTCTATCCCGACGTTATCGAGTCGGTGTCGTTCGCCGGCGGCCCGAGCGTGACGATCAAGTCGCACCACAACGTCGGCGGCTTGCCCGAGCGCATGAACCTCGCGCTCGTCGAGCCGCTGCGCGAGCTGTTCAAGGACGAGGCGCGGGCGCTGGGGCGCGAGCTCGGCCTGCCCGAGAGCATCGTCGGGCGCCATCCGTTCCCCGGGCCCGGGCTCGCGATCCGCGTGCCCGGCGAGGTCACCGCCGAGAAGCTCGCGCTGCTGCGCCGCGCCGACGCGATCTATCTCGAGGAGATCCGCGCCGCCGGCCTCTACGACGAGATCTGGCAGGCGTTCGCCGTGCTCCTGCCGGTGCGCACGGTGGGCGTGATGGGCGACGAGCGCTCGTATGAGTACGTCTGCGCGCTGCGCGCGGTGACCTCGACCGACGGCATGACCGCCGACGCGTATCCGTTCTCACACGAGTTTCTCGGCCGCGTGGCGACGCGCATCTGCAACGAGGCGCGCGGCATCAACCGCGTCGTCTACGACGTGACCTCCAAGCCCCCCGGCACGATCGAGTGGGAGTGAGAAAAAAGCCTTAAGCCGTAAGCCATAAGTCTTCAGCGATAGGTTTAACGCTTAGTGCTTACCGCTTACGGCTTAAAGCAACGTGATCGCCATCAAGACCAGAACGGATACGGTTACGCCGACGCCGATGGTGACGAGGCGCGTGAACAGGTGCCACATCCTGGCGTGTTCGTCGTAATCGGCATCGTGCGTGTCGCTCATGTCGTCCCCCGTTTGCACGCGACCAGGGCGCGGGTGCGCGCCGCCCGTCGATCGCCCGCGCGGCCGCGGCGACGATCCAACATAGCATCAACCGGCGGCGCGGGCGATGGGCGCGGAGTGGCGGGCGCAAGGGGTTTCCGATCGCGCTGCGATCGAATATGATTATCCCGCGAACAACCAATGAGGCGGCGATGAGCGGGAAGGCGAGGTTCCCCGCCGTCATCGTGATGGCGGTCATGCTGGCTGGCTGCGTCGCCCCGGCGACGCAGCGGGCGCCGATCGATCCGGAGCTGGCGGCGCGCGAGGCTGAGAAGCAGCAAGACCTGGCTGTTGCGGAGTGGATCGGGCAACAGAACCGGCTTGCCCGTATCTCTCATCGTCTGATGACGGGCGCGGTGAATCTATGCGGCGAGCGCGTCCGGCCGATGATCGGCGTGTACTTCCTGGGCGCGCCCGACTCCGACCCTGCTCTCCAGAAGGCGTTCAATCGCTACAACAGCCACAGCGACGAAATCCACATCGTCGGCGTCGTCGAAGGATCGCCCGCGGCGGCGGCGGGCGTCGAACCGGGATACGCGTTGGTGAAATTGGGCGGTTGGAGCGTCCCCACGGGCAAAGGGGCTATTAAAGAAACCTTTGAAAAGCTTGGCGAAGTTTTGCGGGTCGGCGAACCTGTCGAGCTTGTGCTGCACAAGTTGGGGGATCGGAAGGTGGTGACCATCGTACCCGTCGCCGGCTGCGATTACGGGGTGCTGGTGGCCGATCAGGTCGCCGTCAACGCCTACGCCGACGGCGACCGGGTCGTCATCACCAAGGGGATGATGCGTTTCGCCCAGAGCGACACCGAGCTTGCCAACGTCGTCGCCCATGAGATCGCCCACAACGTCATGGGTCATATCGAGGCCAAGCGGACCAATGTCTTGGCCGGCGCCGGGGTGGGACTGATTTTCGATATTCTGGCGGCGGCGGCGGGGGTCAACACCCAAGGCGAGTTCTCCAAGATCGGCGCCCAGGCGGGCCGAGGCGCCTACTCGCAGGAGTTCGAGGCCGAAGCCGATTACGTCGCGCTCTACATCATGGCGAACGCGGGCATGGACGTGAGCGACACGCCGAACTTCTGGCGCCGCATGGCGGTGGCGCATCCGGCTTCGATCCAGACCAACCACGCGGCGTCGCACCCCTCGACCCCGGAGCGTTTCCTCGGCCTCGAGAACACGGTCGCGGAGATTGCGCGCAAGCGCGCGAGCGGCGCGCCGCTCACGCCGGAGATGAAGGTCGAACCGGCGGCGCGTTCGGCGAAACCCTCGCGCGATACACCGGGCTATCCGGAATGAGCGCCCGCGCGGGGCATCGACCTGCTTATTGATCTCGAAGCCGGAACGACTTGAGGGCGGCGGCCGGCGCGCTGTCGGGGCGGGCAAGCGCGCTCGTTTAATACCGGCGAGCCCACGAATGGACTCGCCTAATGTTCCCTCAGGCGCCGGGCGGGGCCATCCGGCCCCTTGGCTTTCGCGCCAGGGGGCGCGGCGCCCCTCTTGTTGCGATCCATACGGCGCGCGTGCCGCTGAGCCGATGAAGATATCTTCATCGGCTCAGCGGGATCAACCGGGTTCGATCATGATCGCCACGCCGAGAAACCGCGCCGCGGCGCGCATCGTCGCAAGCCTGTGCGCGGCCTTTATCGTCAGCCATTTCTACCGTTCGTCGACCGCGGTCATCGCGCCCGAGCTGATCCGCGACGTGGGTCTCTCGGCGGAGGCGCTGGGCGGGCTCACCGGCGCATTCTTTCTCACCTTCGCGGTGGCGCAGATTCCGGTGGGCGTGCTGCTCGACCGCTTCGGCCCGCGCCGCACGGTCGCGGGGCTCCTGGTCTTCGCCGTCGCCGGCGCGCTGGTATTCGCCGCCGCGCAAACGCCGTGGGCGCTGACGCTGGGCCGGGCGCTGATGGGGCTGGGCTGCGCCGGCGTGTTCATGGGATCGCTGGTGGTGTGCGCGCGCTGGTACGCGCCCGACCGCTTCGCCACCGTCGCCGCGGTGATCCTCTCGGTCGGCGGCACGGGGAATCTGTTGTCGACCACGCCGCTGGCGTTGGCCGCCGAGGCGGTGGGCTGGCGCGGGGCGTTCGTCGGCATGGCGGCGATCACCGCGGCGCTGTGCGCGCTGGTATGGGTCGTGGTGCGCGACGCGCCGCCCGGCCATCCGTACCACGCGCGCCGGCGGGAAAGCCTGGGCGAAACCATCCGCGGTCTGCGCGAGGTGTTCGCCAACCGGCAGCTGCCCTACATCCTGGCGATGAGCTTCGTCGCCTACCCGGCGGTGGCGACGGTCCTCGGCCTGTGGGCGGGGCCCTACCTCAACGACGTTCACGGGCTCGATGCGGTCGACCGCGGCAATGTGCTGCTCGCGGCCGCGGGCGCGGCGGTCGTCGGGACGCTGTGCTACGGCCCCCTGGACCGGGTATTCGACACCCGCAAGCGGATCGTCGTCTGCGGCGCGCTGGTGACGATCGCGGTGCTCGCCGCGCTCGCCCTGGCGCCCTCACCCGCGCTGTGGCAGGCGGCGGCGTTGCTCGTCGCTCTCGGCGTCTTCGGGGTCTTCGCGGGTATGA
>JACZUY010000121.1 GCA_022572945.1 Pseudomonadota bacterium | reverse complement strand
ACGCCGACGCGCTCCTCCAGCGGCTCGAGCGCGAGGGCGTCAACAGCCCGGCCGACGTGCTTCTCACCGTCGACGCCGGCCGCCTGGTACGCGCCAAGCAGGCCGGCCTGCTGCAACCCGTTCAATCGGCGGTGCTCGACGCCAACATACCCTCGCAGTACCGCGACGCGGAAGGTGCCTGGTACGGGCTGTCGCTGCGCGCCCGGCCGATCATCTACGCCACCGGCCGGGTCGCGCCCGGGGAGCTTTCGACCTACGCCGCGCTCGCCGGACCGGCGTGGCGGGGCCGCGTGTGCGTCCGCTCGTCGAACAACATCTACAACCAGTCGATGCTCGCCGCGTTCGTCGACCATATCGGCGAGGATATGACCGAGGCCTGGGCGAAGGGCTTGGTGGCCAACTTCGCGCGCAAGCCCCAAGGCGGCGACCGCGACCAGATCCGCGCCGTCGCCGCGGGCGAATGCGACGTCGCGCTTGCCAACACCTACTACCTCGCGCGGCTCGTGACCTCGAGCAATGCCGGGGACCGCGAGGCGGCGGCGAAGGTGGCGATCTTCTGGCCCGACCAGCAGGGCCACGGCGTCCACGTCAACATCAGCGGCGCGGGCGTCACCGCGAGCGCCAGGAACGTGGCCAACGCGATCAGGCTGATCGAGTTCCTCGCCGGCGACGAGGCGCAGCGGCTTTACGCCGGGGCGGTCTACGAGTACCCGGTCAAGCCGGGGGTCGCATGGTCGGACGTGGTCGCCGCGTGGGGGCGCTTCAAGGCCGATGACCTGAACCTTTCGGCGCTTGGCGCGAACAACGCGGTCGCGGTGCGCATCGCCGACCGCGCCGGCTGGCAATAGGCCGCGCGCGGCATTCATACCAGCGAGCGCGTGTTCTGACCCATGTGCTCGCTGGCAAGCGCGCCGTATGGATCGCAACACCAGGGGCGCCGCGCCCCTTGGCGCGAAAGCCAAGGGCCCGGATGGCCCCGCCCGGCGCCTGAGGGAACAAAAGGCTGAGTCCATTCGTGGGCTCGCCGGTATAACGTCGGCGCATGTGCGGCCGCTTCACCCTGCGCACCCCGGCGCACGCGCTCGCCGAGGCGTTCGGCGTGCCCCAGCGTCCCAATCTGGCGCCGCGGTACAACATCGCGCCGACCCAGGCCGTCGCCGCGGTCCGCCGCGCCGAAGGCGGGCGCGAGCTGGTGATGCTGCGCTGGGGACTGATTCCCGCCTGGGCCAAGGACGCGGCGATCGGCAACCACATGATCAACGCCCGCGCCGAGACCGTCGCCGACAAGCCCGCGTTTCGCGCCGCGTTTCGCCACCGCCGCTGCCTGGTCGCGGCGGACGGCTTCTACGAATGGCGGAAGACGGGCGCCGGCGCGAAGCAGCCCTATCACATCCGGCTCGAGAGCGGGGCGCCGTTCGCCATCGCCGGGCTGTGGGAGCGCTGGCGGCCGCCCGACGGCGCGGCGGTGGAAAGCTGCACGCTCGTCACCACCGCCGCCAACGCGCTGCTCGCGCCGATCCACGACCGCATGCCGGTGATCCTGGGGCCCGAGGACTACGACGCTTGGCTCGACCCCGAGCCGCCGTCGGCCGCCGCGCTCGCCGCGCTCCTGCGCCCCTATCCCGCCGATCGGATGATCGCCTCCGCCGTGAGCCGCGTCGTCAACGACCCGCGCAACGACACCGAGGCGTGCATCGCGCCGCCGGCATAGAGCGTTTTCAGCTTACCTTTACTAAGGTCAAAGGCAAGCAGCGTTCAATCGCCACGCAGGCTCTCGTCGCATACGCGCCGGCCCGCGGTCGCGGGCTGGCGAATTCCGAACGATTCCACTCGTTCTGAATTCGCTCTAGCCCGGCAGATCGTGCGATCCACCATCGATTCGCCGCTGATACCGGCGCGCCCAAGAATGGACTCAGCCTAATGTTCTCTCAGGCGCCGGGCGGGGCCATCCGGCCCCTTGGCTTTCGCGCCGGGGGGCGCGGCGCCCCTCTTGTTGCGATCCATACGGCGCGCCCGGCTTCAGGTTGATCACCGCGCTAGTTAGGTGCATATACACCTATCCTGCGCGATGCGCGGTGCGTAGTGGACGGTTGCGCTCGCCTCCGGCCCAAGGACCGAAGCATCGGTTCAAGGGTTCGCCGCCGTCAGGCGCGACGTAGCGGGGACGCGGAGATTCGGTCGAGGCCGCCGATCTGCGGCGGCGTCAACCGGCCGTCGGGCCGAATGCTCGCCGCGTGCTTGGCGTAGAGCAGCTCCCAGCTCTGGTTGAACGACGAGACCACGCCGGCGAGGCGCAGGTCAGCCGCGCCGTCGCGCCCGCCGAAGGCCCACAGCGGCGCCCCGCTCAACCCGCCGAGATGACGATGGCCCGGGGCCGAGCCGAGGCCGAGCGTATCGACCCAGTGTTGCCGCTCGAATCGGCAGACCACCACGCGGTCGTTGACCGACGCGGCGACCGTCGTGGCGGCGTAGATGCCGAACGCGACCCCGCGCCGGCGGCCGGGGCGCCGCTCGCGCCCCGGGAACCCGGCGAAGAACACGCCGCCGCCCGCATCGGGCCGCGCCGGCGGCCAGTCGTAATCGGGACGGTGCAACTCGGCGCCAAGCTCCGCGACCTCGCGCGCCTCGATATGAAAGACCGCGATGTCCCGATCGGCGTCGCGGTCGATCAGTCTTTCCTCGGGCGCGAAGCCGAGGTCGCCGATCCGGCACAGGAGCGCCGGCTCGGCGTGTTTGCGCGTCAGATACGCTTGAAACACGTGGTCGGCGGTGACCGCCAGCGGGCCCATTCCCCAATCGAGGAAGAATATCGTGCCGTTGTTGATCGCGCCGCCGGCGGCGGCGTCGCCCGGCGCAAAATGGATCGGCGCGACACAGCGCGCCGCGGTCCCCAGCAGATTGTGTCCCGCTTCGCTTTCGAGCAACGTGACGTGTCGCGTCATGGCCTCTCGCCTCAAGACCGCCCGAGCGCCGTGAGCCTATACCAAAGGAACCCGGCCGCTTATGCAGCAGAAGCGCGGCGCGATCCATCGGAATCGTCGCGCGCCTACGGCGCGGAATCCGAGCAAGAGCTTTCCAAGGGTTGTAAGCAAGACAGCATTGTCAACTCGCCTTTGGTTGCGGACTCGTGGTAGTGTAACGACGCCTTTTTCGTTGGAATTCAAACTTCTCGAGCAAAGCGAGCAGGCCGGTCCGGGAGACGACATATGGCCTTCAGAATCGGCAACCGTGTCCTATCCCCGATCGGGCTCGTACTTTTTTTGTTCTTTATTTCGAGCGTGGTTTCGCACCTTCTCACGCAACGCATCAAGGACGACGTCTATCGCCTGGTCGGGATAGACGAGAGCAAACGGTCCGCCGCGGTCGGGTTGCAGGCCCAGATCGCCGCGTTCGCCCGCAGCGTCGTGGCTTACGCGTACGGGCGCGACGCGACCGGGAGAGACCAGGCCGGCCAATGGAAGGACCGGCTCGGCCGCTCGGCGTCGCGCCTCTCGAAACTGGCGACGACCGGCGAGGAACGGGCGCTGGTTCGAGAGTTCAACGCGCTCGTCGAAGACTTCGTGTCGCAGGGCGACCAGGTCATTGCGGTCGTCGACAGGGAGCGCGCGGAGATCGTCGCCCTGCGCGCGATGGGCCGGCTCGTCGAGGCGAACGTGGTCAAACGCCATTTCAAGACGTTGCACATCCTCGACCCGGAACGCCTGAAAGCGCTGGTCGATGCGACGTAGCAATGGAGCGTAAGAGGTGGGGCTAGGGATTGCCGGGCCTGAATGGGCTTAGCACCGCTCGATGGAGAATTGCGTGGACAATCGGGATAATCAAGAAATGTCCAGTGCCGGCGATAAGGTTTCGCGCCCGCGCCCAGCGGCGAAATCCAGCATTGCCGAACGGGTATGGTTGGTAATCGGAATTCTGCTCTTTCTGTTTTTCGTGACGAGTACCGTCGCGCATCTGCTTACCAAACGAATCGACAGCGACGTCACGCAGCTTGTACGTGCCGCCGAGTTCGTCCTGGAGGAGGGCAGCGGCGAAACCGAGGCGGCCGAATTGGCGCGAAGCCTTGCCGACTGGAAGGCGACGGGTACGATCGACCTTACCGTGTGGTTCCTGTTGTCGATGACGCTGTTCGGCGTCGTCGTTGGCATCACCGCGGCGATCGCGCTCTCCCGCGGTCTCATCCGGCCGATCCTTGAACTGGTCGCAGGCGCGGAAGCCATCGGCGAAGGCAAGCTCGATCACCGGATCGCGATCGATTCCGAGGACGAAATAGGAATCTTGGCCGAAGCGTTCAACCGCATGGCCGAAACCCGCCAGGAAAGCGAGGAATCGTTGCGGAAAAGCGCGCACCACGACGCCCTCACCAAGCTTCCCAACCGCACCTACTTCCAGATCCGGCTCGACGAGGCGCTCGACAACGCCCGGCGCGCCGGGCGGATGGTGGCGATCCACTACCTCGACCTCGACCATTTCAAGGACGTCAACGACACGCTGGGACACCCGGCGGGCGACGACCTGTTGAAACAGGTGTCCGCGCGCCTCTTGGCGTGCGTGCGCAAGACCGACACCGTGGCGCGGTTCGGCGGCGACGAGTTCGCCATCATCCAGGCCAACCTCAACCATCAGGACGGCATCGCCGTTCTCGCCGAGCGGATGGTCGAGTCGATCGCGGCGCCGTTCAAACTCGACCAGGAACAGGTGTTCACGGGCACCAGCATCGGCATCACGGTGTTCCCCCACGACGACTCCGACCCCGACCGGCTCTTCAGGAACGCCGACCTGGCGCTCTACCAGGCGAAGCAGGAGGGCCGCAACAACTACCGGCTCTACGACCCGGCGATGAACGAGGAACTCCGGGCCCGCAAGGCGCTCGAGCAGGATATCCGGCAAGCCTTGGACGAGGGCGCCTTTTTCCTCAACTACCAGCCCCAGATCGAGATTGCGAGCGGGCGAATCACCGGCGTCGAGGCGCTGGTGCGTTGGCGGCACCCCGAGCGCGGCATGGTCTCGCCCGCCGAGTTCATTCCCGTGGCCGAGCAGGCGCGGCTGATCAGTCGCCTGACCGACGGCCTGCTGCGCGAGGCGTGCGAACAGGCCAAGGCATGGCAGGACGCGGGTCTCCCGCCGATCAGGGTGTCGGTCAACCTGTCGCCGGCCGATTTCAAACGCACGGACATCGTCTCGACCGTGACCGGTATCCTCGACGAGTGCGGTTTGACTCCCCGGTATCTGGAGCTCGAGATCACCGAAGGGATGGTCATGTCGGGCGTCGAGTCGGTCATCGCCACCCTGAACGAGCTGCACGCGCTCGGCGTCGCGCTCGCCATCGACGATTTCGGAACCGGCTTTTCGTCGATGAACTACCTGAAGCAGTTTCCCCTCGACCGGCTCAAGATCGACCAGTCCTTCGTGCGCGATGTCCTCACCAGCGAGGAGGACGCCGGTATTACCAAGGCGATCATCCAGCTCGGGCACAGCCTCGGTCTCAAGGTCATCGCCGAGGGCGTCGAAACCGAGCGGCAGCTCGTATTCCTGCGGGTTTGGGGATGCGACGAGGCCCAGGGCTATTACTTCAGCCGCCCCATCCTGCCCGAGAAGATGGCCGCGATGCTCGAAGCGCAGGCCAACGAGACGCAAGAACAGGGGGCGCGCCACGGAGCGTAATCCGAACGATTCCACGCGTTCCGAGGTCGCTCTCGATTATCTGTCATTTCCAATCCGGTTCGATGCCGTGCGACCGGAGGAACGTCTCCTTCAGGTCCGATCTGATTTTCTGCTCGGCTTGATCGTCGATGCAGGTTGACGATGCGATGAACGCATCGATCGCTTCGATATGGTCACTCCGCGCGAGGCTCTCCCGGCAAGCCGCGTCCAACCGGCCTAATTCCCGGGAAATTCGATCCCGTTCTTCAATAAGGTGATTGTACTGCACGTCGCAGGCGGGAATCGGCGGTGGGTAATTTCGGAGCTGTTCATTGATCGGACTCAATATTTTTTCGAGGTGGCCCCTGATCGCCTTCCATATTGGTTCGAGCAGATCCCGCCCTGTGTGTTTGTCCTTCACGTCGCCAGCTTGCCGGACATCCGCTTCTTCCATGATGAGCGCGCGCCCTAGAACTTCTCGGCCCAGAGGCGCAAATCCAGCTCCTGCGTCCAGGCGCTGCGGTGCTGGCGGTGGAGCTGGTCGTACGCCTCGGCGATGGCGTCGGGGGCGAGCAGCGCGTCGGGTCCCCGCTCCTTCGCCAGATCGGCGGAATAGGGCCCGGCGATCTGGCCGTCGATGATGACGTGGGCGACGTGCACGCCCTTGGGCCCGAGCTCGCGCGCCATGCTCTGCGACAGCGCGCGCAGGCCGAACTTGCCGACCGCGAGGTTGAAGAAGCCCGCGCTGCCGCGCAGGGACGCCGTCGCGCCGGTGAAGATGATCGTGCCCGAGCCGCGCCGGGCCATGGCTTTCGCCGCCTCGCGCCCGACCAGGAAGCCGCCGAGGCAGCCCACGCGCCAGCAGCGCTCGTAGTCCTCCGCGCTCGCCTCGAGGATCGAGGCGCGCATAAAAGCGCCGGCGTTGAAGACCACCAGGTCGGGCTCGCCGAGGTCGCCGCGCACCGACTCGAAAAGGTCGCTTACGGATGCCTCCTCGGTTACGTCGGCCGAATAAGCGCGGGCCTTTCCGCCGTCGTTCTCGATCTTCTTGGCCAGGGGCCCGTTGGTCTTGCCCGAGCGCGCGGCGAGCGCCACCGCCATGCCCGCGTTGGCGAAGCGCCGCCCCAGCGCCGCCCCCAATCCCCCGCCGACCCCGACGACAAGGGCTACTTCTCCTTCGCTCATCGCTCGCCTCCTTTGACCGGTGTTTTCGGCGTTAACCTGACAACGGAACAGTCGCTTCCTCAAGTGCGGCGAGGAAGCCCTCGGCGTCGGTGAAGTCGCCGACCACGTGGCTCGCACCCTCGCTGTAAAGCGCGCTGGCGTCGGCCTCGGCGGCGATGCCGACCAGCGGCAGGCCGAGCCGCCCCGCCGCGCGCACGTCCCAAACCGCGTCGCCAACGCTGACGACGCGCGCGAAGGCGTCGACACCGTAATGCTCGCGCGCGCGGCGCCACGCCGCCGAGACGATCGATTCACGCGATGGCCCGTCCTCGGCATGAGCCGCCGGCAGGGCCGAGACGTCGAGACCCGAGACGGCGAGCTTCAGATCAGTCGAGGCCCGCCAGC
>JACZUY010000120.1 GCA_022572945.1 Pseudomonadota bacterium | reverse complement strand
GGATGATCTCGCCGAGCATGGGCGGCACGAAAATCTCGGGCCCCGCCTCGCCGACCAGCACCGGCTGGTTCGTCGCCACCGTGCCGCCATGCTCGGCGAAGGCGTGCGTCGAGACCGCTAAAGTCGGCGAGCCCAACCCGAACCCGCCGCCCGAAGAGGCGGCGGCGCCGCCGAAGACGCCGCCGAGCGCATCGCCGACGCCGCCCAGGATGCTGCCGAGCGCGCTGCCGAGGGCGCTCGTCCCGCTACGGCGAGCCGGTGTTGTCGCCCGTTTGAGGGCCTCCACCAGGGCCTCGCGCACCTCGTCGAGGATGGTGCGGAGGATGCCTTCGAGAAGCGCCTTGAACTGATTCTTGATCGTCTTGCCGAGGTCCTTGAGCTTCTGCCTTTCGCCGAAGATCGCATCGACGAGCGCATCCTCGACCGATTGGAAGATGTCATTGAGCAGCCCTTCGAGCCGCGCCCGCATGTCACGGTTTATTTTGTCGAGGACAGTTGTTTTCTCGCCTTTCTTACGCGTGCTGCTCTGGGCGTTCGGTGCCACTAACGCAGGGGTATCTTCATCCTCGAACGCAGAACTCGTCGACTGGTTAATGGCCGCAATCTGCTCGCCGAGGGCGGCGAATGCCTTGGAGACTTCCGCGAGGGCGACACGCATCCCGGCACTCGCGCGCTCCGTAGTCATGCCAAGCGCCTCGATCTCGCGACGGAGAGGTATCACTTCTGCTCTAATATCGGCGAGAATGCTCTGAATAGTGGTATCCATCTTCATTAAAGCTCCGTAATCCGTCTTTACCTTCCTCGCGGGTTACCTAGTTGTCCGAGGTCGTGGGTGGATTAGCGTCCCATTTCGCCCGACGCGAGAACCTCCTCTCCAGAATCTGGGCCGCGAAACGGCAGTCGCTTGGAACAACGGCATCAGTGTTTGGCATAGCCAGTGATTGACACCGTCCCTCAGTGTGCGCCCGCGAATTTTAGTGGGGTTCGCCGGCTATGCCACAGGTGAGCCATCGTGCAACGCCGGAAACTGTATCGATCAGGGCTGACGCTCAAGCCAATCCAAGTTCTCTTTGGCGGGAGCATTGCCCTGGGCGACCGCCTTGCGAAACCAGAACACCGCTTTCTTTAAATCGCGCGATACACCCCAGCCGTTCTGGTACATCACGCCCAAGTCGTTTTGGGCATCCGCATGCTCTTGCTCCGCCGCCTTGCGGTACCAGCCTACGGCCTCGGCATAGTCACGCCGCCCGCCCCATCCATTCTGGTACATCCATCCCATGGCTCGCTGGGCATCGGCGTCGCCCTGCTCGGCCGCAGCACGATACCAGCGAACGGCCTCTGCATAGTCCTGGGGCACGCCTTCGCCCTTCTCGTAAGATGCACCCAGGTTGAACTGAGCCTCGGGATCCCCTTGCTCGGCAGCCTTGCGGTACCACCGCACGGCCTCGGTATAGTCCTGAGGCAGGCCTTTTCCCTTGTCGTAGGAAACAGCGAGATTGAATTGGGCAGCGGCAAAACCCTGCTCGGCGGCCCTACGGTACCAGCGTGTTGCTTCCTCAGGGTTTCGCGGAACGCCCCTTCCCTCGTCGTTTAAGACGCCGATGTTGTACTGAGCCTCGGGTACGCGTTGCTCCGCCGCCCGACGGTACCAGCGGGCCGCTTCTGCGAAGTCGCGCGGCACGCCCTCGCCCTTCTCGTACGCGACGCCGAGGTTGAACTGGGCCTCGGCGAAGCCCTGCTCGGCCGCGGCGCGGTACCAGCGTGCCGCCTCGCGGTCGTCGCGCGGGACACCATCGCCATTGTCGTACGAATTGCCGAGGTTGAATTGCCCCTTGGCGTTACCCTGCTCGGCCGCCCTGCGGTACCAGCGAACGGCCTCTCTCGCATCGCGTGGGACGCCGCGGCCGGCGTCGTAGAGCGTGCCGAGCGCGTTCTGGGCGCCGGCATGGCCTTGCTCGGCCGCCGCGCGGTACCAGCGCGCGGCTTGCGCGTAATCTTGCGCGACGCCCTTGCCCTCGTCGTAGAGCAGCGCGAGAAGGTGCTGCGCCTCGGCGTGGCCTTGGTCGGCCGCGGCGCGGAGCCACTGCGCCCCCGCGTCGTAGGAGCGCGGAACCCCCTTGCCCCCGAGGTAGAGCGTGCCGAGGCCGTACTGCGCCCGCGCATCGCCCCGCTCGCCAGGCGGCCGCCACTCCTGGTAGGCGGTGCGGTACTCGCCCGCATCAAACGCCCGCCGGCCCGCAGCATAGTCCGCCCGCGCCGAAGACGCGAAGGCCAACACCAGCAGCGCGAGCAAAGCCAGAATGTACGAACGCCGCATGAGCGTCTCCCCGCCTGCGAACAAAACAGGAAATTAGGCTCTTGTTTCGAGCCCGTCAATCGGGGAAGCGGCGCATCATTTCTTCGAGCTCTTCGCGCAGTGGTGGCGGCACGCTGTCACCTTTGAGGCCCAGCACCTCCCTATGCCCGTCGAGCGCCGCGGGGAACTCGACCGTCGTCATCGACCAGAAATCGCCCGGCGCGAGCTTGAGCACGCCGAATGCGATTTTCATATAGCGGCGCCGGGAGATTATTTGGGATTCGCCGCGCGCGGCTCTTTTTTTTCTGCTCACGTTTCTTCTGATCACCTTTCGGCTGCGGTTCGCCCGAGAGCAGGATCGACAGGAATTCACCCACGGGCCCCGCATACTGGTGGAACCCGCCCTTGACAACAAACCCGCCGACGGTTTCGTAATCGAGCGGGTCGTCGTAGGCGGCGCGCAAGCCGGCGCAGATCACCGCGGTCATGTGCCGGCCGCCGAAGCGGCCATCCTGGAAGACACGGGCGAGTTCGAGAATTGCCATTCCCGTCTCGTCCTCGATCTCGCACATCGCCTGGAAGGTCGGACGCATCGTCAAACGCCGCCCGTCGAGATCGATCTCAACTTCGCCTCGGTCCTTGTTGACCATGGTTTTGCTCCTTTCGAAAAGTCGGTTGCGGTCGCAATGTGCTGGAAAGATCGCGCATCTCCCCGCCGCGTCGCCGGGGCGCGCGGATGCGAGTACGCGAGCGATCGGTGGAAAGGGGCCCCCTCCCCCGCCATGGCGAACGGGGGAGAGGGCGGCCCCGGCCGCCCATGGCGATGTCGCGGAGACTGGCGATGACGGCCGGGGAATCGCCTCGATCGGGGGATCCGGACCCGGGCGTTTAGGCGCTGCCCTCGCCCGCGTCGGAATCGCCGCTGCGCTCGCGGCGGTTGCGGCGCGGCTCGGGGAGAACGTCGCCGCCGGCGATCGCGCCGTAGCCGGCGGCCGCGCGCTTCTCGTTGATGGTGATGAAGTCGGCCTTGTTCAGCTTCTCCCAGTGGCGCTCGCGGCGCAGGCTGAGCGCGGGCAGCTCGTCGAGGTCGTGGGCCAGCTCGAGGCCGTCGCCGAAGCGCGGGACGAGCCAGTTGTTGAGCTCGGCCGCGATCTGGCCGATCAGCGGCAGCACGGTCTCCTCCCACAGCGCGAGACGCGCCTCGCGCAAGTTCGAATAGGTGTTGTCGCCGGGGATGCCGAGGAGCTGCGGCGGCACGCCGAAGGCGAGCGCGATGTCGCGCGCGGAGGTGTGCTTGGCGTCGATGAAGTCCATGTCCTTGGGGCTTAGGCCCATCTCCTGCCAGGTCAGCCCGCCCTCCAGGAGCACCGGCCGGCCGGCGTTGCGCGCGCCGGTGTAGAGCTCGTCGATCTGGCTTTTGAGGCGGTCGAACTGCGCGTCGTCGAGGGTCCCGCCCGAGCCGTCCTCGGCGCCCCGCACCATCAGCGCGCCCGAAGGCCGGGCGCCGTTCTGCAACAGCGCCTGGTTCCACGCCCCCGCCTGGTTGTGCTGGTCGATGGCGAAGGCGGCGGCCTCGATCGGGCTCAGGCCGTACCAGTCGTCGAGCGGGTGGAACGTCTTGAGATGCAGGATCGCCGAGCGCCCGGTCACCGGATCGACCGGGAAGTCGCGCGAGCGCCCGCCGACGGTGTAGCGGTACGCCGCGGGCAGGCCGGCGGCGCCGGGGATCACGCGCATGCGGTCGGGGCGGAGCGCATAGAGCTCGACCGGCGCGCGGCCGTCCACCGCCACCGCCTCGAGATACGCGTTGCCGGCGATCATGCGGAAGCCGTAGGCCGCCTCGAGCAACGCCGGGCCGCCCTGCAGCGGATTGGGGCGCGCGAGCAGCCGCAACAGCGGGTGGTCCTCGATCTCGACGCGGTCGCCGCCCGGGCGCCGGCGGAACAGCCGCCACGGCACGCTCGCCGCGGCCTGCGCGACCTCGCCGATGGCGCGGAACGCGATGACGTTCTTGCGATAGCCCTCGTCGGCGAACTGGTCGTAGCGCCGGGCCGACCACACCGGCCGTCCGAGCTGGTCGAGCGCGATCAGCCGGCGCGCGGCCGAGCCCTTGCGGCCGAACAGCGCGCGCAAGCGGTTCCTGAGGTCCATCACAGCCTCCTCACGCGCGGGCCCGCCGGCCGGCGGGCGCCCGCCCACTTGAGGAACTGGCTGGTCATGTCGACCTGGTCGTCGTGGGCGCTATTGGGAAAGCTCATCATTTCGGCCTCGTAATCGTTGAGCCAGGGGGCGGTCTCGGGGAGGAACACGCGGCCCGCCTCGATCGTCGGGCTCACCGTGCTCATGCGGGTCAGCTTGTCGGCCTCGGGGCGCACCGCGATGACCGGAAGCTTGGTTTCGGCGCGCAGGTCCTGGATGAGCGACTGGCCCGACGCCTTGTCCTCGATGAGGATCGCGTCGGGGTTCCATTTCCCGGCCAGGCTGCGCGCCGCGCGCTTGAGCGCGGGGTATTCCATGCGCCGGCACACCACCTCGAGGAGGTAGTAGCCGGTCTCGGTCTCGGCCCAGGTGCCGCACACCGAGGGGTCGTTGAGCTCGCCGGCCTTGTGCGCGGTGTCCCACGACTGGACGATTCGCCGCGGGTCGGCGGGCGGCTCGGCGTAGCGCTTGAACCACGCCTCCTTGACGACGCCGCCCTCGACCGGCGCCGGGCGCTGCTGGTACTGGGCGGCGTAGGCGTAGGATCCGAGCTCGCGCTTGCCGCGGGCGATCTCGGCCGCGCCCTCGCGCGCCGGGTGAAGACGCGCGCCGGGCGCGCGCACCACGCGGACCGCGCCGAAGTCGATCACCGTGCGGGCTTCGGCCTCGGCCGGCAGGCACAGATGCCGCCAGCCGCCCTTGGCGAGCAGATGGCCGGTGAGGTCGCGCTCGTGCAGGCGCTGCATGACGACGACGATCACGCCCCGCTTCTTGTCGTCGAGGCGGCTCGAATAGGTCTGGTCGAACCAGTCGAGCGCCGCCTGGCGCATCGTCGGGCTCAGCGCCTGGCGCGGGTTGTGCGGATCGTCGACGACGAGCACGTCGGCGCCCTCGCCGGTCGCGGTGCCGCCCACCGAGGTGGCGATGCGGTGGCCGCGCGCGGTGGTCTGGAACTTGTGCTTCTCGTTCTGGTCCGGGGCCAGGCGGACGCCGGGGAAGAGCCGCCGGTACCACGGCGCGGTGATCACCAGGCGGCAATCCTGCGCGTGCTTGACGCTGAGCGCGCGGCTGTAGCTCGCCGCCATGATCCGCGCCGACGGATCGTGGCCCAGGAGCCACGCCGGCCAGGCGACGCTGACGCAGATCGACTTGAGGTGCCGGGGCGGCATGTTGATGACGAGCCGGGTGATCTCGCCGCGGGCGCAGGCGGCCAGATGCTCGCAGATCAGGTGCACGTGCCAGTTGTCGAGATAGCGCGTGCCGGGGCTCACGGTGTGGAACGTCTTGGCGGTGAAGCTGGCGAGGTCCTGGCGCAGGACCGCGTCGAGCAGCAGCGCCTCGTCGACCGCGGCGCCGTTGACGCGGCGGCGGGGGGCGGGTTCGCCGCGGGGCGCCGGGGCGGGCTCAGCCCACATGGAAGCGGCGCTTGAAACGATCGAGGATTTCACGGTCTTGCTCGTTGAGTTGGGCCGGCGTCGGCGCGTCCGCGCCGCCGAGTTGGCGTTCGATGGAGATGATCTTCTCGGTGATCTGGCAGAGTTTCAGGAGCAGCGCGGCGGGCGACTCGCCAGCCCCCATGATTTTGCCGCCGAACGCCCGATGGCCATCGATGTGGTGCTCGAGACGCTCGCTCAGCTTGGCGGCAAGGGAGCGCAGCTGCGCCAGTTCGTCGCCCGGCAAGGCAGCCGCCTCGCGAGAGAGGCGCAGCGTCGGACGCTCTGGCGGGCGGGCGCTGGTCCACTTGTCGCGCAGCGCGCGCCGATAGATCGTGCTCGAGTTCACGCCGTGGCGCTCGGCGATGGTGCGAACCACCTGGCCATCGAGATAGGCGGCCTCGATCGCCGGCCAGTCGATCCTGCGCGAGGCGCGGTTGGTTGGTTTTCGTTTCGGCAATGCTCATGCTGCTCGCGGACATGCGCCGCGCCGCCCGCAACGCGGGCCGCGGCCGTCCGCCTGTTCGAGGTGGTTGATGAGGGTCCGGTAAGGCGCGCTTTACGCCCGGCCGGCGGTCGGGTGGTTGCGCGCGTGGTTCTCGATGCGCGCGACGACGCGGCTGAAGATGGTATCGAGCTCGCGCACCATGCCCGCGGCCACGGCGCGCGAGAGCTCGGGCGCGGCGCCGCCGGTGTCGAGCGCCGCCGACCGGGCGGCCAGCGCCCTGACCTCGCCGATCCAGGCCCGAGCCTCGCCGACCGGATCGCGGGTTTGATGGTTTCGAGATCGGGCGCGTCATCGCGCATGGCGCGCATGCCTTCGCGGAGAACAATGGCCACATCGGCGATGCCAAACGCGCCGCTCGCGAACCGCTGCACGACGGCCGCGAGGCCCAGGTCGGTCGCATCTTCGATCCCGGCGAGCGCCCCAAAGGTGGGACGCAGCGTCCAGAACCTGCCCAATAGGATGATGTCCACTTCGCCTCTATGCTTGTTAGCCATTGCAGATGTCTTTTTGTGAATGGTTGGGGTCGATCAGAAACGGGATGTGTCCCATCGGCGCGCGGAAGCCTGGTTCGCGGGGCGGGATGAAAGGCTCAAACGAAAGAGAGGCCCTCTCCCCCGCGATGCGCAAGCGGGAGAGAGGGCAGTGCCCGGCCGCCCGTGGTGCGGTGGGGAGGCGGAGAGGGCGGCCGGGAGGGCGAAACAGGAGATTGGATCGTGGCAAGCGCCCGCGGGTGCGGAGCACCCGCGCGGGGCGCAGAAGGGAACGGCCCGGCGCC
>JACZUY010000119.1 GCA_022572945.1 Pseudomonadota bacterium | reverse complement strand
GAACGAGTCCACTGGTTCGGATTACGCCAGCCCGCGACCGCGGGCCGCCGCTTATGCGGCGGAAGCCTGCGTGGCGAATGAACGCCGCTTGCCTTTGACCCGGGTAAAGGCAAGCTGAAAATGCTTTAGCGCGGCCGCCAAATTGCCAGCCCGCGCCCGAAGCTGTATGAAGGCGCGAACGTCCCGCCCCACGATTCGAGGAAGCGTCCGATGGCAGCCGAAAGTCCGTTGGCCGGTGAGATCGACGAGCACCTGAGTGTCGCGCGGGCGACGCTCGCGGCGGTCCAGGAGCCCTTCGACCGGTTGCTCGGGCTTTCGGTCGAGGCGATTCGCGATGGCCACAAGCTGCTGTTCTTCGGCAACGGGGGCAGCGCCGCCGACGCCCAGCATCTGGCGACCGAGCTTACCGTGCGCTTCGAGCGCGACCGGGCGCCGATCGCGGCGCTGGCGCTCACCACCGACTCATCGGCGCTCACCGCCATCGGCAACGACCTCGGCTTCGATTCGCTGTTCGCGCGCCAGATCGAGGCGCTCGGCAAGCCGGGCGACGTCGCCATCGGGATCACCACCTCGGGGCGCAGCCGCAACGTCATCCTCGGCCTCGAGGCGGCGCGCGCGGGGGGGCTGGTGGCCGCCGCGTTCGCCGGCCGCGACGGCGGCGACCTGCCGGGGATCGCCGATCCCCTCGTAATCGTGCCGTCGAACGTCACGTCGCGCATTCAGGAGATGCACATCACGCTCGGCCACGCGCTCTGCCTCGGTCTCGAACGCGCGCTGGGCATGGCGTAGGCGGCCGGCCTGGCCGGTGGGGAGCGATCGGTGAAACGTGCTCGTATAACCATTCGCGGCGTTGCGTTCGCCATCGCGGTTCTGGGCCTGCCCCAGCCGCTCGCCGCGTCGGTCGGGCTCGAAATCCCCGTCGTCGTCGCCCAGACCGGCGGCGGAACCCGCGTGTCCGACGCCAAACCGCGCTCGCCCGATGCGGCCGGCGGACAATCCGGCCGGTCGGACCATCTCGCCGATTGGATGCCGGAGCGGCCCAACTCGCTCGCCGAACTCGGCGAGATCCTGCGCCGCCGGCTCGACGACATGCGCAACGAGATCGACGACGGCGCGCTCCCGCCCGCAGCGCTCGCGAAGAAGCTCCGGACCGCCGCCGAACAGGGCGACCCCGAGGCCCAGTACCGGCTCGCCGTGCACTACGAGCTCGGTCTTGGCGTCGCCAACGATCCCCGCCAATCGCTCGTCTGGTACCGCAAGGCCGCGGACAAGCGCCTGGTCGACGCCCAGATTCGCCTGGGCTACCTGCTCGCCACCGGCGACGGCGTGGACCAGGCGCTGGCCGAGGCGCGAACGTGGTGGAGCGTCGCCGCCGACACCGGCGATCCGCTCGCGGTCGCGGGACGCGACCTGCTCGCCCGCGCGCTGACGCCGCGCGAGCTGTCGGAGGCCAACCGCCACGCCAAGAAGATCAGACGGGCGTGGGAAACGTGGCAGCGCTGGGCCGCGGCCGACGCCGAATTCAGCCTCGACGAACGGCTGCTCGCCGCGGCCCGCGCCGGCGCCACCGACGAGATCAAGGCGTTGATCGAGTTCGGCGCGGATCCCAACGCGACCGACGCCGCGGGCCGCCCGGCGCTGCTCCTCGGCGCCATCGATGGCCGCCACGAGTCGGTCGAGACGCTGCTTCGTCTCGGCGCCCGGGTCGAAGCCGCCGACGGCGACGGCAACACCGCGTTGATGTGGGCCTCCGAGGAAGGCCACGAAAGCGTCGCCAAGATCCTGCTGCGCCGCGGCGCCGACATCAACGCCCGGGACAATTATGGCCAGACCGCGCTCATCGGCGCCGCGTGGCGCGGCCGCGCGGCGATCGTCGAAGCCCTGCTCGCGCTCGACGCCGATCCCGACGCCAAGGCGACCGACGGCGCCACCGCGCTGCTGTGGGCGGCGATCAACGGATACGCGGAGGTCGCCCGTCTGTTGATCGGCGGCGATGCGAACGTCGACACCGCCGACCCCAAGGGCATCACCCCGCTGATGCGGTCGGTGTGGAACAGGCACACCGAAACCGTCGCCGCGCTGATCTCCGGCGGCGCCGACGTCAACGCCCGCAGCAAGGAAGGACATACGGCGCTCAGGCTCGCGCGCGAGAACCGCTACAAGGAAATCGTCGCCCTTCTGCGCGAAGCCGGCGCGACGCGCTGACCCCGCGCGCCGTTCGGCACGCTTTGTCGGTAGTCATACCGGCGAGCCGATGAATCGACTCGCCGTTGCGTTCAATCGCCACGCAGGCTACGCGCCATAAGGCGCGACGCCCAATTATTGCGATCAAAGCTGGCGCGCTTGCCAACCAGCCCATGAGTTCGTTCATGGGCTCGTTGGTATCAGTACACGTCTTTCGAGCGGAAGCCGACCAGCAGGGTGAGCAGAATGATCCGCAGGTCGAACAGCAGCGACCAGTTATCGACGTAATAGAGGTCGTGCTCGACGCGGGCTTCCATCTTCTCGATCAAATCGGTTTCGCCGCGCAGGCCGTTGACCTGGGCCCAGCCGGTGATCCCGGGCTTGACCTTGTGACGCGCCAGGTAGTCGTTGATCACCTCGGTATACTGCTCGTTGTGGGGAACCGCGTGCGGGCGCGGCCCGACGATCGACATCTCGCCCTTCAGCACGTTGAAGAACTGGGGCAGCTCGTCGAGGCTGTAACGCCGCAGGAACCCGCCCAGGCGGGTCACCCTGGCGTCGTCCCGCGTCGCCTGTTGGGCGCCGTCGGCGGAGGCCGGATCGGCGACCATCGAGCGGAATTTGTAGACCGTGATCAGGTTGTTGTTGAACCCGTAGCGCTTCTGCCGGAACAGCACCGGGCCGGGACTGTCGAGCTTCACCAGCAGCGCGATCACCGCCATCGTCGGGATGATGAGGAGCAGGATCAAAGCCGACAGCACGCGATCCTCGACCGCCTTGACGACGACGCTCCAACCCGAAAGCGGCGGCTTCCAGACCTGGAACAGCGGCAGCCCGGCGAGATGGCTGACACCCCGGTTGTAGAGGTGGAACCCGATGGTGTCGGGGCACAGATGGACCGACGACGTCACCGACCTGAGCTTGTTCATGCAATCGATCACCCGCGGCTTGTTGGTCCACGGCAGCGCGATGATGATCTCGTCGACCCGGTGGTCGCGGACGTACGCGACGATGTCGGAGACCGTGCCCAGGACCTCGTAACCCTCGATCTCGGCGGGCACGCGCGTGCGGCGGTCGTCGAACAGGCCGAGAAGCCGTATCCCCGGTCCGGCGTTGTCGATCAGGTGACGGACCAGCCGACGCCCGGTCTCGCCGGCGCCGATGATCACCAGGTTGCGGGTCAGCCATCCCCGCCTCTGCCAGCGGTGAAGATGGATCAGCAGCAGCGTGCGGACCACGACCAGCCCGCCGAAACTGAGGACGAACCACAGCGCCATCCAGATGCGCGAGAGGTCTTCCGCGGTCTTGGTGAAATAGCCCAGCGCCATCAGGATCAGGAACACCATCGGCAGGGAGATCGACAGCTTGTGCACCTGCGCGGTGAATTCGAGCACCGTCTCGAACACGTAGACCTTCGCGGCGTGCAACACGTTGGCGACGAGGACCACGCCGATCACGGTCATCACCACGTAAGTGAACGGCGCGTCGATGTGCCCGTGCCGAAGCCAATAGGCGAGCCCCGCCGACAGCCCCACGACAACCGCGTCGGCCAGCCGCAACACGCCGAGCACGACCGTCGGCGAGCGGAACCCGTCGGAAACTCCTAACGCCATGTCGCGGCGACGCCGTGCGCGCCGGTTACGCCGGGTCGCGCGGCGCCGAAGCCGCCATCGAGGGCCGCCGCGAAAACGTCTCGTACCAGGCAGCCAGCGCCGGGCGGCGCTCGCGCCAGCGATCTTCGGCAAGGCGGAAATCGAGATATCCGAGCGCGCAACCGGCGGTGACGGCGCCGATCGTCACCCGCCCGCCGAGCCCCGCCGCCTCGCCCGCGAGCGCGTCGAGGGCCCTCTCGATCTTGCCTTTCTGATGCGCGACGAAGGCGGCGGAGCGTTCGCCCGGCTCGCGGCGGCCTTCGAGCACGCACAGCACCGCGGCGTCGAGGATGCCGTCGCCGAGCGCCTGCAGGCGCAAGGCCTTCCACCGCGCCGCGCCCGACGACGGGTAAAGCCTGTCGCCGTCGTGAAGGCCGTCGAGGTACTCGCAGATCACCCGACTGTCGAACAGCCGGTCGCCGTCATCGGTGATCAGCGTCGGCACCATGCCCAACGGGTTGTCCCCGGGCAGGTCGGAGTCAGCGTCGAGGAGATCGGTCGGGATCAGCTCGAGATCGCCGCTCGCGCCGGTTTCGGCGGCGCAGACCATGACCTTGCGCACGTAGGGCGACGTCGGTGTGTAACGCAGTTTCATCGTCCCGGCCCGTCGCTCGCGACGAACTCCTTCAAGTCATACCGGCGCGCCCACGAATGGGCTCAGCCTAATGTCCCCTCAGGCGCCGGGCGGGGCCATCCGGCCCCTTGGCTTTCGCGCCAGGGGGCGCGGCGCGCAATTATTGCGATCAAAACTGGCGCGCTCGGCCCCCCGAGCCGATGAAGGTACCTTCATCGGCTCGGGGGTATCACACCGGTTCACGCCCGCGACGCCGCGATCGCGAGCATAACACCGCGCGGCGGCGGCGTCACCGCCCCGGTTGCGCCGCGCGCGGCGCCTCGGCGGGTTGCGATGTGCTACAGTGCGCCGGCAATGTGGCAGGACGTCGTCGACCTCAACACCTTCTACGGCAGCCGGCTCGGACAGGTCGCGCGGCGCATGATCCGGCGGCGCATTCGCGCCCTCTGGCCCGACGTGCGCGGCCACTCGGTGCTCGGCGTCGGCTTCGCGACACCGTATCTGCGGCCGTTTCGCGAAGAGGCCGAGCGCGTTCTGGCGATCATGCCCGCCGCCCAGGGGGTGACGCCGTGGCCGCGCGACGAGCCGCGCCTGGTCACGCTCGCCGACGAGACCGAGCTGCCGCTGCCCGACGGCTCGATCGACCGGGTCCTGCTGGTGCACGCGGTCGAGTGCAGCGAGCAGCTTCGGCCGATGCTGCGCGAGATCTGGCGCGTGCTCTCGGGCGGCGGCCGCCTGCTCGTCGTCGCCCCCAACCGGCGCGGAATCTGGGCCCGGCTCGAGCGCACCCCGTTCGGCCACGGCCATCCGTTCAGCCCGCCGCAGCTCTACCGGCTGTTGCGTGAAAGCATGTTCTCGCCGCTGCGGGCGGCGACCGCGCTCTATCTGCCGCCGAGCGCGTCGCGCATGACGCTGCGCATCGCCGGCGCCTGGGAGCGCGTCGGCGACCAATGGGGCCTGCCGTTCGCCGGCGTGGTGCTCGTCGAAGCCGACAAGCAGGTCTATGCCGCCAAACCCGAGCGCGCCGCGCTGGGCTACCGCGAGCGCGCCTATCGCGCCATCATGGGCGGCGCCGAGCCGGCGCACCGCCGGGTTCCTTTGGTATTGGCCGACGCCCCCTCGGCCGCGCGGGGCGCCGGCGACGCCGGGCGGGCTTAATCGCGAAACAGCTTCGAGACCTTCGGGTCGCTCGGCGGCTTGGTCGCCTCCGGCGCGGTCCGGCCTTTGCCGACTTCGGAAATATCGAAGGGCGCGTTCTGGTACATGCTGTTGATCCAGTTCGCGAACAGCAAATGCCCGTGCGCCCGCCACGAGTTGGCGGGCGGGTGCTCCGGATCGCCGCCGGGGAAGTAATTTTCCGGGACATGAATGTCGCCTCCGGCAGCGATGTCGCGCCGGTATTCGTTGGCCAGCGTATCGGTGTCGTATTCGAGGTGATTGAACATGTGAACGTGGTTCAACGCGCGGTCCTCGATCAGGCACAGACCCGATACCGCGGACTCGGCGAGAATCGTCAGATGCGGAAACTTTTCGATATCGGCCCGGCGGGTCTCGGTGTAGCGGGAAACCGGCACCTCGAAGGTGTCGGCGAAGCCCCTCAGCAGCGCCGAGTTCGGCGTCACCACCCGGTGTTCGAACACGCCGGAGAGCTTTCGCTCCAGACGGAATTTCGGGACCCCGTAATAATGGTACAGCGCCGCCTGCCCGCCCCAGCAGAGAGTGAACACGCACGAGACGTTGGCCCGCGCCCAGTCGAAGATCTCGGTCAACTCCACCCAGTAATCGACGTCCTCGAATTCCATCTCTTCGACCGGCGCCCCGGTAACGATGAGGCCGTCGAACTTTTCGTCGGCGACCGCCGCCCAGGGAACGTAAAACGCCAACATGTGCTCCAGCGGCGTGGTCGTCGGCGTGTAGGAAGAGGTCTTGAGCAAGGTCATTTCGACCTGCAGCGGCGTGCTGCCGACGACGCGGGCGATCTGGGTCTCGGTCTTGATCTTCTCCGGCATCAGATTCAGAAGCGCGATTCGCATCGGCCGAATATCCTGGCGAATCGCCTCGTGCTCGCGGATGACGAGCACCCCCTCGTGTTCGAGGATTTGCCGGGCCGGCAGATCGTCGGGAATGTTTATCGGCACGCGGTCCGAACCCCTCTGGCTGTCAGCGCTCCCGTCCGCCGCCCTGGTCGGCCGAAACGGGACCGAATAGCGAGAGCGCAATACGAACGATTCGATTCGTTCGGATTGCGCCAGCCCGCGCCCCCCTTGATCGTAATAAATGGGGGCCGCCGCTTATGCGGCGGAAGCCTGCGTGGCGCTTGAACGCAGTTCACCTTTGACTTGAGTAAAGGTGAACGAATAATGCTCTAGGTTGGCCGGGCGCCCTATGTCAACGTTTTCTTTGATTTTCGCCCGACCCAAGGATACTACTATCCGGCCTTCGACGCCTTGAGGTTTGCGCCATGACCGGCCCATCGGCCTCGCTTGAATCGTTGCGTCGAGACATCGACGCCATCGACGATGAGATCCACGATCTGTTGATGCGCCGGACCGAGGTCGTCGAACGCATCGGCGCGCTCAAGAACCAGACCGAGAGCGATGTTTTCATCCGTCCGGCGCGCGAGGCGGAGATCATGCGCCGCTTGATCGATCGTCATCGGGGCCGTTTTCCGGCGTCGGTCGTGGTCCGTCTTTGGCGCGAGGTTTTGGCGGCGACTTCGCGGCTTCAGGGGCCGTTCTCCGTGGCCGTGCATGCGCCCGAGAAATCGGTTGGCTACTGGGATCTCGCCCGCGACCACTTCGGCTCGGGCACGAAGATGACGCTGCATCGGCTTTCCGC
>JACZUY010000118.1 GCA_022572945.1 Pseudomonadota bacterium | reverse complement strand
CGGGCGATCGCCGCCGACACCCTGACCCAGGCGCTGCTGTGGGCCGGCGGCACGCGTGACGAGGCGCGCAAGGTGTCGGCGGCGATCGCCCGGCGCTTCGACCCGCGCAAGCTGCAGGTCGGCCAGGAGCTGATCGTCGTGTTCGATCCCGGCGGCGAGGGGCGCAAGCCCGGCCTCGCCGCGGCGAACCTGGCGCTGAAAAACGGGACCTACGTCGTCGCGGCGCGCACCGATACCGGCGGCTTCGAAGCCGTGATCGCGCCCGAGCCCCTGATTCCGGCGTTCCCGGTCGAGGGCGCGGCCGGGCAGGCGGGCGACTCCGCGTCGCTGGCGCTGCCCGCCGACGGGCGGCAAATAACCCTGCGCATCCGCGACGGCGACACGCTGATGTCGGCGCTGCTTCGCGCCGGCGGCAAATGGAGCGAGGCCGCCGCCGCGATCGATGCGCTCGGCCGCCATTTCGATCCGCGCCGGCTGCAGCCCGGTCAGGAAGTCACCATGCTGTTCGACCCGCCCGGCAGCACGGCCACTTTCAAGCTCGCCGCCGTCAGCCTGGCGCTCGGCGAAACCGCTTACGTCGTCGCCGCGCGCGGCGACGACGGCGCGTTCACCTCGTGGCCGTCGAACGAGCCGCTGGCGGCGATGATCGACGCGGCGCTCGCCGAGGCGGTCCCGGCGGCGCCCATGATCGAGCTTGCGGCAATCCCGGAGGGCGCCGAGGAAAAGACGCTCACCGTACGCAAGGGCGATACGCTGATGGCGGCGCTGCTTCGCGCCGGCAGCGGGCCGCGCGACGCCGACGCCGCGATCCGGGCGCTCAAGGCGGTCTACGATCCGCGCAGCCTGAAGGCGGGGCAGACGCTCAACGTCGCGCTCGCGCCAACGGAGGATAATGGGCGGCCCGCGCTGCACCGGCTCACCTTCGCCACCGAGCCGGGCCGCAACATCGAGACCGGGCGCATCGACGGCGGCGGCTTTGCGGCGCGCGTGGTCGACGTGCCGCTCGCGCGCCTGCTGGTGCACGCCGGCGGCGGCATCGACTCGAGCCTCTACAAGGCGGCGATGCAGACCGGCGTGCCGATCGCGGTGATGATGGATATGATCCGCGCCTTCAGCTACGACGTCGACTTCCAGCGCGAGATCCAGCGTGGCGACGCCTTCGAGGTGCTGTTCGAGCGCTACCTCGACGATCGCGGCGTGGCGGTGCGCGAGGGCAACGTGCTCTACGCCGCGCTGACGCTGAGCGGCGATACGTTGAAGATCTACCGCCACACGGCGCGCGACGGCTATACCGACTTCTACGACGGGCAGGGCAACAGCGTGCGCAAGGCGCTGCTGCGCACGCCGATCGACGGTGCCCGGCTTTCCTCGGGCTACGGCAAGCGCAGGCACCCGATCCTCGGCTACACCATGATGCACCGCGGCGTCGACTTCGCCGCGCGGTCGGGCGCGCCGATCATCGCCGCCGGCGACGGCGTCGTCGTGCGCGCCGGCTGGAACGGGGCCTACGGCCGCTACATCCGCATCCGTCACAAGGGACAGTATTCCACCGCCTACGCGCATTTGAGCCGCCTCGCCAAGAACCTGCGGCGGGGCCGCCGGGTGAAGCAGGGGCAGGTGATCGGCTACGTCGGCTCGAGCGGCCGCTCGACCGGGCCCCATCTCCACTACGAGGTGTTGCGCGGCGGCCGCCAGATCAATCCGCTCAAGGTCAAGCTGCCCGCCGGCGCGCGGCTCCGCGGCGCCGAGCTCGCCGCGTTCCGGATGACCCGCCGCGAGCTCGAGCGGCAGCTCGCCGCGCTGCCGCTGGTGCAGCGCGTCGCCGAGGCGGGCCAAGCGCCGCCGGCGTGCGGCGCGGCCGACGGGGCGGCGCAACCCGAAACCGGGTGTTGATCCCTGGGTCGGAAGCCCGGCCGCGCGACGGTTGGAAAAAAGCCGTCAGCCGTCAGCCATAAGCGTTAAGCCGTAAGCTTATTGCTTATACCGGATTTCAAATTGATTGGATCAGTTTGAAATCCGGAGCCCGCGACTGCGGGCCGCCGCCCCTGCGGCGAAAGCCTGCGTGGCGTTTGAACGCAGCAATGTCACAATTCTTGTGACATTGCGTATTAACGCTCTGCATCTCTGCGGTTCAACAATTCCGCCGCCTGGCGGCGCTTGGCGATGAGGCCGACGACCTCGGCCGCCGCCGCCGGGATGTTGGTGCCGGGGCCGAATACCGCGGCGACGCCGCCAGCGTGCATCGCGGCATGGTCGTCGGGCGGGATGACGCCGCCGCAGACGACGACGATATCCTCGCCGCCCTCGCGCTTGAGCGCCGCGATCAGATCGGGCACGAGCGTGCGGTGCGCGCCGGCCTGGGTCGAGACGCCGACGACGTGAACGTCGTTCTCGACCGCCTGGCGGGCGGCTTCGCCGGGGGTCTGGAACAGGGGTCCGAGGTCGACGTCGAAGCCGATGTCGGCGAACGCCGTGGCGATCACCTTGGCGCCGCGGTCGTGGCCGTCCTGTCCGAGCTTGACCACGAGCATGCGCGGCCGGCGGCCCTCGTCGCGGGCGAACGCGGCGGTCTCGGCCTGGATGCGGGCGAAGCCCTCGTCGCCGTCGTAGGCCGCGCCGTAGACGCCGCTGACGGTGCGGATCTCGGGCCGGTAGCGGCCGAAGGCGGCCTCCATCGCGGCCGAGATCTCGCCCACGGTGGCGCGGGCGCGGGTGGCGTCGATCGACAGCGCGAGGAGGTTGCCCTCGCCGCTTCCGGCGGCCTTGGTCAACGCCTCGAGCGCCGCCTCGCACGCGGCCGCGTCGCGCCCGGCGCGCACCGCCTCGAGCCGCGCCACCTGGGTCTCGCGCACGGCGCGGTTGTCGATGCTGCGCAACGCGATCGGCTGGGCCTCGTCGCCGCGGTATTTGTTGACGCCGACGATGACCTCCTCGCCGCGGTCGATGCGCGCCTGTTTGCGCGCCGCGCTCTCCTCGATGCGGAGCTTGGGCATGCCGGCCTCGATCGCGTCGGTCATGCCGCCGAGGTCCTCGATCTCCTCGATCAGCTTCCACGCTTCCGCCGCGACGCTCGCGGTGAGGCTCTCGACGTAGTACGAACCCGCGAGCGGATCGACGACGCGCGCGACCCCGGTCTCCTCGGCGAGGATGAGCTGGGTGTTGCGCGCGATGCGCGCGGCGAGGTCCGAGGGCAGCGCCAGCGCCTCGTCGAAGGCGTTGGTGTGCAGGCTTTGGGTCCCGCCGAGCACCGCGGCGAGCGCCTCGTACGCGGTGCGCACGATGTTGTTGTGCGGGTCCTGCCCGGTGAGCGAGACGCCCGAGGTCTGGCAGTGGGTGCGGAGCGCCAGCGACACCGGGTTCTTCGGACCAAAAGGCTTCATCAGCCGCGCCCACAGGAGCCGCGCGGCGCGCAGCTTGGCGATCTCCATGAAGAAGTTCATGCCGATGCAGAAGAAGAACGAGAGCCTCGGCGCGAAGGCGTCGATATCGAGATCGCGGGCCAGCGCCGCGCGCACGTACGCGAGCCCGTCGGCGAGCGTGAACGCGAGCTCCTGCACGCAGGTCGCGCCGGCCTCCTGCATGTGGTAGCCCGAGATCGAGATCGAGTTGAAGCGCGGCATGTGCTGCGCGGTGTGCTCGATGATGTCGGCGACGATGCGCATCGACGGGCCCGGCGGGTAGATGTACGTGTTGCGGACCATGAACTCCTTGAGGATGTCGTTCTGGATGGTGCCCGCGAGCTTCGCCCGCGGCGTCCCTTGCTCCTCGGCCGCGACGATGTAGCCGGCGAGCACCGGCAGCACGGCGCCGTTCATGGTCATCGACACGGTCATCTCGTCGAGCGGGATGCCGTCGAACAAAAGCTTCATGTCCTCGACCGAATCGATGGCGACGCCGGCCATGCCGACGTCGGCGACCGCGACCGGATCGTCGGAGTCGTAGCCGCGGTGGGTGGCGAGGTCGAACGCGACCGAGAGCCCCTTCTGGCCGGCGGCGAGCGCTTTGCGGTAGAAGGCGTTCGATTCCTCGGCGGTCGAGAAGCCGGCGTACTGGCGGATCGTCCACGGCCGGTTGGCGTACATGGTCGCGCGCGGGCCGCGCAGATAAGGCGGGAACCCGGGCAGGCCGCCGAGGTGCTCGATCGCCTCGAGGTCCGCGGCGGTATAGAGCGGCTTGACGCTGATTCCCTCGGGCGTCTCCCAGGCGAGCGTATCGGGGCTGTCGCCCTTCAGCTCCCCGGCCGCGAGCCGGGCCCAGTCCTCAAGCGTCTTCTTGGGAAAATCCACCATCTCAGCGCCCTTCCGCACCCGCGAAAAGAAGTATGGCCGAGGGGCGCAGGAGCGTCAATTGCAGGCAAAAGAGGTTGCCTGGTAGTTTAGCAGCGTGACACCCGATCTAACTTTGGTTGAACAATGCTGAATGGTGTGTTAGAGAACGAAGATCGAACATTCTCCAAGAGCAATTTACGGCAGGAACGCATGCGAAAGGCGTATTGGGATAGGCCCAAAGCGCGTACGAAGGCAAAGTTGGAGATGCTTCGGTATTATCTTGGCGCTTGGTTTGAAATTTTGGCCAATGCAACCAACGCGGATGGCAAGCACCGATTTGACGAACTCGCGTACCTCGACGGCTTCTGTGGGAGAGGTGAGTATGCGGATGGGCAGGACGGATCACCATTGATTGCAGTCCGATTTGCGAATTCGGTCGCTGCAAAAAGAAGTGATTTGACGATTCATGTAATACTTGTCGATGAAATAAAGAAGAATATTGCTCACCTAAATACGTTGGATCCCATTAAGAAACCACATCCGAATGTAAAGATTTATGCGATTCATGGATCATTTGACGATACTGTATTAGGAGTATTCGACAGACTGAGCGTGCCTCGGAACGCGCCAACGTTTTCCTTTGTAGATCCTAATGGAATAATAAGAAGTCCTGAATATACGTTTTCGAAATTGATCAGGAATCAGTCATCCGAACTCTTTATCAATTTTATGGAAGGCTATGTAAATAGGTTCATAGAACATCAAAGAGACGATATTCGCGAGGCGTTCATATCTGCGATTGGACCGGAGCCCGCTGAACGTGTGCTGGCCGCAACGGATCGCATAGCTGCGATATCGCAAGAGTATATGCAGATGTTAAGATCATACGGTCGCTATGTGCGTAACTTTCAGATGAGAAATGAAAAAAACGTGCGTGACAACGCGTTCTTCTTCTGTGGTAACAGTCGTCTGGGCTTCATGAAAATAAAGGAAGCAATGTGGAAAATTGATCCCGAAAACGGGAGAGAATTTTCTGCGTACGCGTTCGCGCAACTTCAGGTGCAAGATCAACTGTTTAAGCCTGAGCCATATCTCCACGATCTGAAATCAGAGGTGCTGGAGTGCTTCGCCGAAGGCAAGGTCGTGACGGGAAGAGAGCTGAAAGACTGGGCCGATTTTAAATCTGAGCGATTCCTGTATAAACATCTTCGTTACGTATTGGAGGAGTTGGTCGCAGATGAAGCAATTGCGTATCGGGCACCTGCATCAGCAACCAAGAAGCGTCGAAAGAACACTTGGCCTGACGACGGTCTCTTTAATTTTCCTCGGGAAGCACAGCTTCGGGCGAAATGATTTCTGTCATTCGGCAGCAATACAGTCTTCCCGCCCATTTTCCCCGAGTCGGCTAGGCCATTGATCCCATTTTTGCCCGTCGAGTATGCGACCGCCCGACTTGGGTCTCAGGCCGCCCCACTGCTTGAAAAAGAACGGGACGCGGGCATCGAGACATTGGTCGCGAAGGTGACGCACCCACTCCGGGTCCATTGGCCGGGCGCGGGGGCCGCTTTCGCCGCCGACGATGACCCAGTGAATTCCGTCGAGGTCGAGGTTGGTGATCGGGCCGATGAGCGGTTCGAGAGAAAGGAAACGAACCACTGCGTTGGTCTCTCGCAGGTGGCGCACGCGCGATAGCTTGGTTCCGTCCTCGACCGACGTTCCCAGCCAGATGTGCGCGGGCGCTGCGCCGTTCGGATACCGCGCGTTCACATAGCGGCGCATGAGCGAGCTGCGTTTGGTGAGAACCTGGAAAACGTGCCAGTCGGCTAGTTCCATGGCGTCGAAGACGCGATCGACGAAGTCAGCCGGCACCTGCTTGTGGAACAGGTCGCTCATTGAGTTGACGAAGATCATTCTCGGGCGTCGCCACTTGAACGGCTGGTCCAGCCGCTCGGGCCGTAATGTCAGGTCGAAGCCATTCTCGTAAGGGTGATCCTTCACCCCCCGGAAGCGCTCGGCGAACCGCTCCGCGTAGCAGTTGTCGCATCCGGCGCTGATCTTGGTGCAGCCGGTGACCGGGTTCCACGTGGCGTTCGTCCACTCGATCGCTGAGTTGTCCGCCATAACACGCCTCCCGACAAAGTTCACTCAACTAGATGTTTCTGGTTTCCATGTAAACCTTTAGCGCGGGTTGCGTTTCGCTTTAAGGTCACGACGCCTCTCCAATTTGACACTGTTTCAGGGCGTTTGTGCAGGTTTCACCGGAAGTCCCGCGAGTGGGTTTCGAGCGCCGGGTCGGCGGGGCGGACGTAAAGGGGTGCGTCGGCGGCGAGCGCGTCGGTCAGCGCGCGGAGGCGCGGGGTGAGGTCGCGGAGGCGCTCGGCGACGACGTGGATCACCAGGCCGTCGCGCTCGATGCGCCCGGTCGCGGCCAGGAGCCGCGCGGCGAGGAGCGGCCGGCGGAAGCGCTCGATGCCCTCGGCGCCAACGTCATCATCGGCCCTCAACAGGGCTACCCCGACCAGCGAGACCTCCACCGCTTCCTGCGCGACAACGCGCCAATCGACGCCGTCGTTTCGATGTTCCACGATCAGGTCAACGACACATTCCTCGACGCCGCGGGCGGACGCCTGCGCGCCGTCGTCAACTATGCGGTCGGGCTCGACAACATCGATCTCCCCGCCTGCGCGCGCCGTCGCGTCACCGTCTGCAACACCCCCGACGCCGTCACCGAGGGAACCGCCGACCACGCCTGGACTCTCCTGCTCGCCGCCGCCCGGCCAGACGATCTTCAGATCGAGGCTATCTTCAGCCCCCAGGCCGAAATGCTGCTCTTTGGGGTCCATCGAGAGGTAACCGGTGCCGCCGTGGACCTCGCGCCACAGCCGGCGGCCGCTGGGGGTGACGCCATAGAGACGCGCGCCGATCGCGTCGCGGTTGGATCCTTTTTCGGGGTCGCCGATCAATTTGACCTTGACCCAGTGGTTGCCGCGCTTCTCGGCGTTGTTGCGCAGGAACACCGCCGGGTCGTGGAAGTTGTTG
>JACZUY010000117.1 GCA_022572945.1 Pseudomonadota bacterium | reverse complement strand
GCCGCCCGCACCGTCGATGACCTCTGGGTAGCCATCGCCGAGGTCATCGAGCTCTTCCCTCCAGCAGAATGCGCAAACTTCTTCGCTAACTCAGGGTATGAACCAAATTGATCGGAAAACGCTCTAGCTCCTTCTCCGCGTCCGTCGCCATGTTGAGCATCTTCTTAACCACTTCGAGGTTCTTGTCGAGAATCTGGAGCGAGTTGTGCTGGCCGCAATCCGGGCAGTAGGCGAAAACACCGTAAATCGAGTAGCGGAGGGTGCAGTTGACGCAGACGACTTCGGTTTCGAGCTGCCTCTCCCTGTAGTAGTGAATTGGCGTCAGGCGACCGGGCATCACCTTCATCGAGATGCCGATGCCAAACCCACCTTTCGGCTTGTGATCGAACTCCAGTTTCTTGAGGTCCTTGTGGAGCGCGTCGGTGATCTTCCGCATGGCGACTGACTTCGCGTATTCGATCTGTTCCTTTGTCCAGAAGTGGTCGTGCCCAGCGGTATGACCGCAGTACGAGCAGTGACACGGAAGCCCTTTGCCCATGAGACCCGTACCACACTCGATCTTAAAATATCCCTGGCAGTCCGGCTGGGGGCACTCGCGACCCGTGAATCCGTTCTCGTCCGGTTGGATGGCAACGAAAAAGCTATTGCCGAGTTGTCGGAGGTGATCCACTACGCAACCTCTTCGGCCTGTTCTCCGATGGCAGGCAGTTCGAGTTCGCCGCTCAAGAGATTGGGAAGGAGCCTGTCGCAACACTCGGCGACGGTGCGGTCTTGGTGTTGATTAGCCGTCATTTCTGAGCAATCTAATCGTGTCAGATATTCGGTCGAGCTTCGTTTCAAGGTCGCCTTCGGCATCTTCATGCGGGACTTGGTAGACCTGTACAGCCCCGCCGAAAGTGCCTGACTGCTTGTTCAGACCAGGGTTCGTCACCGCAATAGCGACGGCCTCAAGTTGGGCGAAGGCAACCTTCACGGAGCACTCTCCCTCTGAGCTGTCCCGCCCAAACCACGAAAAATGGTCCCATCGGCCAGCCATGGGCCCCTTGCGGTGCGAATTGAGCCGTTCATACAAATTCCGCCTCGTATCGAGCCCTGCTTCGCCTACGTAGACCAGTTCCCCATCACCATAGAGGCAATAGACCCCGACATAACTGCGATAATCCTTCGCATTCCGTCGTTCGGAAATCGTCGGGGCTCCTCTCCGACCCAACGGCATCCTTTCACGACCAAGCAACACGCCTGGGTTATTTGGCTTCCCCCAAAACACGTCACGCTCGGACCAGAACAGACCGAAATGCGTGATCATGCGACTGCCTCCACATCCTTCTCTGCATCGCGTTCACGGGCATTGTCCGAGGTCAGCCTCAACAGTGTCATGCCGATGGGCATCAGATTTCCCCTGGACCATACTTGTCCACGTATCGGCGCAGTTGGGCCTTCGGTCGCTCGATTGCCCAGTCGAAGTATTTCGCCATCGACTGTTTGATCGCCCAGGCATCGAAATACATCTGGGCAAAACAGTCGGCATCCTTGAACGGGTTTCGCCCTTTGTATGAAACGTTCTCGACCCCATCTCCGTGAGCCGCGACGTTGCGGGCCTCGTTGATGTCTCTGATGGACTGAAGGTCTGGATGAGGCCAGGAGTTCAACACCGGCTCCAATACGCGGTACATGTCCATGAACCCCAGGCGTCCAATCATACGGTCGAACTTTGCCAAGGTTTTTTCGTTCTCTCGCTCATCATCGGTCAGGAACAATTGGGACTTGAACGTGTGGTAAAAGACGCGCCGCAGTTCGACCTCGACAGCCGCGTGAAGATCGAAGATGCACGAACGGATTTGGTGCTCCTTGTCATTTAGCCCCGAGGCGAGGTCCTTAACACCTGCGTAGGCTTCCTCAGCACTCTTGAAGTTGAGTAAGTCGAGGTAACGTGAAGCCTTCGAGGTCATGTGACCGCCCCTTCCACTCGTTCCACGTCCCGCACGCAGTAATCGGGCGCCTTGGTGCCGCCACCAACCTTCAGCGAATACTCGTGGATGACGTCCTTGTAGGCTTCGGCGTGACCCTGCCTGTTGTCGATGTCCCAGCCGAGAAGGCCGAAGAGCGGATTGATGAACTCGAGCCGCACCTGGGTCTCGTTGTAGTACCCCGAGTGGTACGAATCCAGGTTTCGCTCGAAGCGCTCGACCAGGTCCAGAAGGGCGTCAGGCGCGGCCATCGCGTTTGGGCCAGGTGACGATGGTGTCGTCGGGCTCGGGAGCCGATCCGCCGCCGGCCGCCGCGCGCGCGGCGGGCGCCTCGGCGGGCTCTTCGGGCTCGATCGCGCCGTCCTCGAACGCGTGCGCCGCCTCCGACGGCCGCGCCTTGTGCAGGCCGAGGAAGATGCCCAGGAGCGGCGGGATGATGGCCAGCGTCAGCACCGCCGACAGCGACAGCCCGCCGACCACGACCGAGCCCAGGCCGCGGTAAAGCTCGGAGCCGGCGCCGGGGAACAGCACCAGCGGCAGCATCCCGCCGATGCTGGTGAGCGTCGACATGAAGATCGGCCGCAGGCGGTTCTTGGTCGCCTCGCGAATCGCCGCCGTTGGCTCGAACGCTTCCTCGCGGATCAGATAGAGCGTCTGATGCACCAACAGGATGGCGTTGTTGACGACGATGCCGAGGAGGATGACGAAGCCCAGCATGGTCAGCATGTCGAGCGGCTGATAGACGAACTGGTTGAGCACGATCAGCCCGGCGACGCCGCCCGCGGTCGCCAGCGGCACCGAGAGCATGATGATCAGCGGGTAGACGAAGCTCTCGAACAGCACCGCCATCAACAGATAGGTGATCGCCGCGGCGATCGCGAGGAACAGCTTCATCGCCGCCCAGGTCTGGGTCAGCTTGTCGGCGGTGCCGGTGAGCCGAAGCCGCACGGCGGAGGGCAGGCCCAAGACGAATACACGGTCTTGCGGTAACCAACCCGCGTATCAGAGTCTGATCAACCGTCGTCTTTTGGTTCCGCCTCCTGCCATGCGCGACCGCCTCGAGCTTTCTTCGAACCCGCAATGCCGGGACGAACAATGTTGTTGTCACGGCTTGAAAATGGACATGAGAGAGAACAGCCTCAGCTATTTTCGGGTATACTGCTCGATGGCGACGCGGCACTCCTGTTCCGCAATCCGCTGGTAGGTGATCCACCCCAGCTCGTACGCGACCACCGTGCCCTCGGAATCGACCTTCTTGTTGTGCTCGTTGTGAACCCAGTCCTCGTCCGTCACCAACAGGATGTTCTCGCGGTCTAGCCATGCGTAATCCGCGCGGTCGAACCCAAACGGTGCGCCGGAGTCGCGGAAGGGCTTAGGCGCCTCGCCCGCGTGGCATTGCCAGCGATTCATCATCCAGGGGGCGGTGCACTCGTAGCGCAGAACGGTGCTGGTATCGCCCGGAAAGTCGCGCCAGATCTCCTGCGTCCAGGCGTCGTCTTCGGGCCGGTAGGTCCACACCTCGTACCAGTGCGGAACCGCCTGTCCGTCGGGGGTGATGGACACGTGCGGCAGGGTCATCGACCCTTTGCCGTCGCGGCGCAGCCCCACCCACTCTCGGACCCTGAGCGGGCTCCCCTTGGCAAAGGTGTCGTGCTCGCCGTCCTCGACGAACTCGTAGGTTACGTCGAAGCAACCGGCGAGGTTTTCAATGTTTCGGACATCCTGTTGCCGCGGCGCGGCGAGAGCCGTTGCTACCGACAGGACGGCCATAAGGATGCTGCCCAACGCTGTTGCGGCCGATCGGGTCATGAAGCCCTCCGCGTGCTTAGTCTTCCAGGTTAGGGAAGCCGAGGGGAGCTTGTCACGTCCCGGGCGGAAATGACAAGCGATCTAAATGCGGCTTGCCCAGCGGCGGTCCCGGTGCCAGTCCGTCGTTGCGGGCTTTTGGATTAGGAGATTTGGCAACCGCGGTCAGATGAAGTCTCAGCTTTTGCACAAGGAGCCCCGCCACGAGGGCGAGGCTCCGAGAGCACTAAACAGCTCCCACCTGCCAATCAACAGTAGTCACCAATCAACAGTAATCATAGTCATCCACAAGATCGACGGGAACGAACGGACAGAAGGGCCACGGCACAGGCGGCCCGTTGCCATGACCGCCGCCGTCTAAGAGCCACCGCCGCCGATTACGTTACCGTCGGGATCGGTCGCACGGCCGCCGCCAGAGCCACCGCCCGAGGAGCCGTCGCCGCCACCGCCGGCACTGCCGCTGTCCTCGCTGACCGCCCCGCCGCGGCGGCGGCGGCGCGATGCCACTTGAGCCGGTCGCGGTCGATCACCGCGAGCACCTCGCCGGCGCGCACGCGGTCGCCGATCTGAACGCGCAGCTCGGCCACCGGGCCTTCGACCCGCGCCGCAACCATGCCGCGCTGGCGCGCGACGAGGCGACCGATCACGGTGAATCTCTGGCTCAGGGGTTCGCGCTTGACCGCGTCCACCTGCACCAGCGCGCCGGTCTCCTGGGCAGCGGCGCCCGGCGGCGAAAGCCAGGCAGGCGCCCCCAGCAGAAAGGCCGCGATAACAAGATTGCGTGCTCTCATCGCCGCAGGATTCTACACCCACCGCCCACCGCGGGCCACGGCTTCGCGGGCGACCGGGATTCGGGCGCTGGACTGGCGCCGCGCGGGGGATTGTGAAACACTCGAACACACGCTGTACTTCTTGGCGCCGACGCCGCCGCTGTCAACCCCGTCCCGCCTGATTGGCCGCCAATGACGACGCTGCTCTTCAGCCACGCCGCCTGCGTCGAGCACGATCCGGGGCCGCACCATCCCGAATCGCCGCCGCGGCTGCGCGCCGTGCTCGCGGCGCTCGAAAAGATCGACGGCCTCGACCGGCGCGAGGCGCCGCGCGCCGAGCGCGCGGTGATCGGGCGGGTTCACGACGCCGCGTACGTCGAGCGGATCCTCACGTCGGCGCCGGCGACGGGGCGGGTTCATCTCGACCCCGACACCGCGATGTCGCCGGGGTCGGCGGAGGCGGCGCTGCGCGCGGCGGGCGCCGCCTGCGCCGCGGTCGACGCGGTGATCGCCGGCGAAGCGCGCAACGCGTTCTGCGCCGTGCGTCCGCCCGGCCATCACGCCGAGCGCGACCGGGCGATGGGGTTCTGCCTGTTCAACAACGTCGCGGTCGCCGCCAGGCACGCCCAGGCGGCGCACGGCGTCGAGCGCGCCGCGGTGATCGACTTCGACGTCCATCACGGCAACGGCACGCAGGCGATGTTCGAGCGCGACGCGACGCTGTTCTACGCCTCGACCCATCAGTTCCCGTTCTATCCCGGCACCGGCGCGGCGAGCGAGACCGGGGTCGGCAACATCGTCAACGCGCCGCTCGCGGCGGGAAGCGGAAGCGAGGCGTTCCGCCGCGCCATGAGCGAGACGGTGCTGCCCGCGCTGGAGGCGTTCGACCCCGGGTTCGTCTTCATCTCGGCGGGGTTCGACGCCCACGCCGCCGACCCCCTCGCCATGCTTAGCCTCTCCGAGTCCGACTTCGAATGGGCGACCGCCGAGATCGCCGCCATCGCCGCCCGGGCTTGCGCCGGCCGGCTGGTCTCGACGCTCGAGGGCGGGTACGACCTCGATGCGCTGGCGGCGTCTGCGGCGGCGCATGTGCGCGCGCTGATGGCGGCGTGATCCGGGTTTTCTTGTAAGCGCCCGGGCGTATCTTTACACTCCGCCGCCTGAGGGGGACGCAGCCGATGGCGAAGACCGATGTTCCGCCCGACATCGCCAAGCTGAGCTTCGAGGAAGCGCTCGAGCAGCTCGAGGAGATCGTCCGCCAGCTCGAAGGCGGCCAGGGCAAGCTCGACGAGGCGATCGGCCGCTACGAGCGCGGCGCCGCGCTCAAGCGCCACTGCGAGGCCAAGCTCAAGGCGGCTCAAGCGAAGATCGACAAGATCGTCCAGGCGGCCGACGGCAGCCTGCGCGTCGAGCCGGCCGACGCCGAGTGAGCGCCGGGCCGGCCGACTTCGAACAGGCGTTGGCCGAAACCGCCGCCGCGGTCGACGCGACGCTCGACGCCTTGCTGCCGCGCGCGGACGGCGTCGAGGGCCGCGTCGCCGAGGCCATGCGCTACGCCACGCTCAACGGCGGCAAGCGGCTGAGGCCGTTCCTCGTCGTCGCCGGCGCGCAACTGTTCGAGGTTTCGGAGCCGTCGGCGCGGCGCACGGCGGCGGCGGTCGAGATGATCCACTGCTACTCGCTGGTCCACGACGACCTCCCGGCGATGGACGACGACGACGTGCGGCGCGGCCGGCCCAGCTGCCACGTCGCCTTCGACGAGGCCACGGCGATTCTCGCCGGCGACGCGCTGCTGACGTATGCCTTCGAGGCGTTGAGCGCGCCGGAGACGCACGCATCCGCGGCGGTCCGCTGCGAGCTCGTGCGCGGGCTCGCGGTCGCGGCGGGGTGCGGCGGCATGGTCGGCGGCCAGATGATCGACCTGCTGGCCGCCGAAAGCACGCTCGATATCGACGGCGTCACGCGGTTGCAGAAACTCAAGACCGGGGCGTTGATCGCCTTCGCTTGCGAGGCGGGGGCGATCCTCGGCGAAGCCGGCGCGGAGGCGCGCGCGGCGCTCGCCGGCTACGGCCACGACCTCGGACTGGCGTTCCAGATCGCCGACGACCTGCTCGACATCGAGGGCTCGGAGGCCGAGACGGGCAAGGCCGTCGGCAAGGACGCGGCCGCCGGCAAGGCGACCTTCGTCGGCCTGCTCGGCGTCGACGGCGCGCGCGACCGCGCCCGCGTCCTGGTCGACCGGGCGGTCGGCCGGCTCGCCCGGTTCGGCGACAAGGCCGATTCGTTGCGCGCCGTCGCCCGGTTCGCCATCGCCCGGCGTCATTAGGTCGGTAAAGGAGGGAAATATGTTGCAATGTGACGGGGTTAGGCATCAAGCTCCGCGAAGAAACTTCCCGTAATATTTCAAAATCAAATCCTTGTGCTGCGGATTGCGCTCAATCATGTAGCGGATGGCGGCGGGGTTCTTATGGTCCAGGTAGGGCGAGGTCAGCTTGATCATGCCGCCAGCTTTTTCTACAAGCGCAAATGCCTCGTCCAATCGTCTTCGCAGCCTTCTTCCTCTTCTCTGATTTTTCGTTTTTTCACGAAATACCCACGAGAAATTAATAATTTCATACAATGGACTTCTCGTTAACCTGGGTTCAAGCTGTTTTCCAAATCTTTTATTTTTCCAATCGTACGCTATCGCCTCAAAAGCAGGTCTTATTTCCTCATTACAAACTCTTAGATAGTCAGTATCATAATCCTGGTTGCGATCTAAAGGATTCCAGAAACTTTTCTACAAAGGTTTTCCATCAGGGGTT
>JACZUY010000116.1 GCA_022572945.1 Pseudomonadota bacterium | reverse complement strand
TATAAATATTTTGATCATATGCGAAAAGCAATCAATCGTGTGAACAACAGATCACAAAAAGCTTCAATGCTGGTGAAAAGTTATACCATGCACAACTCTGTCGCCCATTTTTTGAATGATGATAAATAACCGATGAAGGCGCTAACGATTAAGGATGGTTCGTTGGAAAAGGTGATTGCGCAATCAGACCCAAACTATGTAGTAGAGCTATCTAAGGACGATCAACTAAAGGGCACCTCTATAAATAGTCATTTTCCTATAGACACAAGAATATTTTTCTATTTTAATCAGTCAAATACTACTGATTATTATTACGGAAAATAGAAGCGTAATTTCTGCGGAGAAGACGCGTATCGTTTCATTTTTCAGGGGGAATTCCCCTCATTCTCAACTAAAAGACAAATTTAGCCTGTGCAAACTAACAAAACGTCTCATGTTATAAACAATATTTGGGGACTGTAATTAATTCTGTGTAACTGTCTATTATTAGCCCAGATAATGGGTGAGGATAGGCAGATTATGAACACGAAAGAACTCCAAGTGATAGCCCAAGCGGCTGCCAAAAATATCAAAACCGAAGCGGATCTCAACGAGTTCCGGCAGATGCTGACCAAGATCACGGTCGAGGCAGCACTTAATGCCGAACTGGATGACCACCTGGGTTTTCCAAAAAATGAGCAGTCAGACTCTGATAATAACCGCAACGGTTATACCAGCAAGACACTGCAGACCGAAGACGGCCAGATCAAACCCGCCCATAGTATTTCGGCCGGTCTGGACTACCCGGGAGTCGGACCCGAGCACAGTTTTTTTGCCGAAACCGGGCGAGCCAGCTACGCCAGCGCCACGGACGAGGAGGCGCTCGCGGGCGTCACCCGCAACGCCGCCCGCGCGCTGGGGCTGGGCGATACGCACGGGACGCTCGAGGCCGGCAAGGCCGCCGACTTCGTTCTCTGGGACATCGAGCGCCCCGCCGAGCTCGCCTACCGCATCGGCGCCAACCCGTGCCGCCAAGTGGTGCGGGCGGGCCGCATCGTCGGGGTGTAAACAGGGTTTTCGGGAACAGTTGAGCAGAATAAAGGGGTCAGACCCACTACTGTCCGGTTGTTTGTTGCCGATTCGGCTTTAAGAAGCTGTAACGAAAGGGTATTTTGGGGAATCTGCGGGTTATCGACTTGAACATCGGCTCGCGCATTGGCGATACTTGCGCCACTTCGGTCAAGGAGGTGGCTCATGTATGCGGGCAAGATCGTTTTCGCACAGCTGGTCGATCATCTTCCCATGCACGGCTTCCGCCGCTGCGTCGAGCGCTATCGCGGCGACTACAAGGTCCGGAGCTTTTCCTGTCTCGATCAATACCTGTGCATGGCGTTCGCGCAGCTCACCTACCGCGAAAGCCTGCGCGACATCGAAGCCTGCCTGCGCGCCCAGCGCGCCAAGCTCTACCACATGGGCATTCGCGGACATGTCTCGCGCGCAACCCTGGCCGACGCCAACGAGTCGCGCGACTGGCGGATCCATGCCGACTTCACCCAGGCCCTGATCGGCATCGCCCGACGCCTGTACGTCGATGACGCTTTCGGCGTCGATCTCGACGAGACCGTCTATGCGCTCGACGCCACCACCATCGACCTCTGTCTCACGCTCTTCCCGTGGGCGCCGTTCCAGCGCTCCAAGGCCGCCATCAAGCTCCATACGCTGCTCGATCTGCGCGGCAACATCCCGGCTTTCATCCATATCACCGGGGCCCGGTGGCACGACTCCTGGGTGCTCGACGAACTCACCCCAGAGCCCGGCGCCTTCTATGTCATGGACCGCGGATATATCGACTTCGCCCGCCTCCATCGTCTGGCCCAACGCGCCGCCTTCTTCGTCGTCCGGGGGCGCGCCAACTTCCGCTTCCGCAGGCTCTATTCCCACGCCATCGACAAGCAAACCGGCCTCATCTGCGACCAGACCATCGTCACCACCGGCCAGCGTTCCGCCACCGACTACCCGGACAAGCTGCGCCGCATCAAGTACCGCGACCCGGAGACCGGCAAGACCCTCGTCTTCCTGACCAACAACGTCACCCTGCCGGCGCTGACCATCGCCCGGCTCTACAAATGCCGCTGGCAGGTCGAGCTGTTCTTCAAATGGATCAAGCAACACCTGCGCATCAAGCGCTTCTTCGGCACCTCCGAGAACGCCGTCAAGACCCAAGTCTGGATCGCCGTCTCGGTCTACGTACTCGTCGCCATCATCAAGAAGCGCCTCGACATCGACGCCAGTCTCTACACAATCTTGCAAGTTCTGAGCGTCACCGTATTCGAGAAAACGCCGCTCCTTCAGGTGCTTAGCGAGGCCAAACGCACAGAAGATAACCACCCATCTCATAACCAGTTGAATCTATTCGACTAACAACCGGACAGTAGTGGGTCAGACCCCTTTTTGCGGCACCTTTTTGCGGCAATTCTTTCTGAAAACCGTAAGACACGCCGATCGGTCAGCCGACGATCTCGATCTCGCTGAAGAAGTAGCCGATCTCGAACGCCGCGGTCGCCGGCGCGTCGGAGCCGTGGACCGAGTTGGCCTCGAGCGATTCGGCGAAGTCGGCGCGGATCGTGCCGGGCGCGGCGTCGGCCGGGTCGGTGGCGCCCATGATCTCGCGCATCCTGGCGATCGCTTTCTCGCCTTCGAGCACCTGCACCACCACCGGCCCCGTGGTCATGAACGCACACAGGCTGTCGTAGAACGGCCGCTCGCGATGGACCGCGTAGAAGCCCTCGACCTGCGCGCGGGTGAGCCGCATGCGTTTCTGCGCGACGATGCGCAGGCCGGCCTCCTCGAAGCGCGCATTGATCCTGCCCGCGAGGCCGCGCTTCGTCGCGTCCGGCTTGATGATCGAAAGCGTCCGTTCGACGGCCATTCTGCGGCTCCAACCCTGATCTCCACGTGCGCGCCTTATAGCGGCTCGGGGCAGGCGCGGCAACGTTCCCGGCGGCCCGCCTTTCAGGCCTTCTTTTCCCAGCCGCCCCGCGGGGTCTGCTGCCAGTATGTGAGCTCGTGGCCGGCGTCCTTGAGCCGCCGCCAGCGCGCGCGCGCGGCCGCCACGGCGGCCTCGTCGTTGCCGTCGAAGAGATCGAGGCAGCGCTGGAAATGATCGACGAATGCGGGCTCGACCCCGTCGGTGCAGACCAGGAGCGTCGCCCCGTTGGGGTTCTCTTCCGCGGTGGTGAGGAACACCGGCTGCTGATCGGCGTTGCCGGCGGCGGCGGTGCCGTGCGGCAGGAACGAGCCCTGATCGAACGTCCACAACGCCGCGTCGAGCGCCTCGACGCGCTCGTTCGAGCCGGCGACGACCACCGCGCGCATGCCGGCGTCGAGCGCCTTGGCGAGCAGCCGCGGCAACGCCTTCTCCAAGGGCGTTCGCTGCAGGTGGTAGAAACCGATTTCGGTCATACGAGCCGTAAGCCTTAAGCTTTAAGCCTTTGGCGCGCAGCTACGCTGACAGCTTATAGCTGACGGCTTAAGGCTTCTTAGCTTCATAGTTATCGGCGACGAAGCGGTCGAGCAGGCGGACGCCGAACCCGGTGCCGCCCTTGGGCACGGTCGCGGCGGCGGTCTTCGACCAGGCCACCGCGGCGATGTCGAGGTGCGCCCATGGGGTCTCGTCGACGAAGCGCTGGAGGAACTGCGCCGCGGTGATGCTGCCCGCCTCGCGGCCCTTGCCGACGTTCTTCATGTCGGCGATGTCGGAGTTGATGTCCTTGTCGTAGCGCTCGCCGAGCGGCATGCGCCACAGCGGCTCGCCGGTCGCTTCGCCGGCGGCGATGAGCTTGCCGGCGACGTCGTCGTCGTTCGAAAACAGCCCGGCGTGATAGCTGCCGAGAGCGACGATGATCGCCCCGGTGAGCGTCGCCAGGTTGACCATGACGCGCGGCTTGAACCGGGACCGGCAGTACCACAGCGCGTCGGCGAGCACGAGGCGGCCCTCGGCGTCGGTGTTGATGACCTCGATCGTCTGGCCCGACATCGAGGTCACCACGTCGCCGGGCCGCTGCGCGGTCGCCGAAGGCATGTTCTCGACCAGCCCGACCACGCCGACCGCGTCGAGCCGCGCGCCGCGGCCGGCGAGCACCTTCATCAGGCCGATGACGACGCCGGCGCCGGCCATGTCCCACTTCATGTCCTCCATTCCGCCGGCGGGCTTGATCGAGATGCCGCCGGTATCGAACGTCACGCCCTTGCCGACGAAGGCGACGGGCGGCGCCTTCGAGCCCTTGGGCGCGCCGTTCCAGCGCATCACCACCATTCGCGATCCCCGGGCGCTCCCCTGGCCAACGCCAAGCAGTGCGCCCATCCCGAGCTTGCGCATGCGCGCGACGTCGAGCACCTCGACCTTGACCCCGAGCTTCGACAAGGTCCTGGCCCGCCGGGCCAGCGACTCGGGATAGATCACGTTGGCCGGCTCGGACACCAGATCGCGGGTGAAGAACACGCCGTCGGCGATCCGGTCGAGCTCGCCGAAGGCGGCCGAAGCGGTGCGCGCCCGGCGCACCACGACGGTGAGCTTGTCCAGCGTCGGCTTGTCCTTCGGCTTCTCCTTGGTCCGGTACTTGCCGAAACGGTAGCCGCGCAGCCGCATGCCGTAGGCCACGTTCGCGGCGAAGTCGGTGGCCGCGATGTCGGCGCCGTCGGTCACTCCGTCGACGTCGACGGCGGCCCGCTTCACGCCGACGCGGTTGAGGTGCGCCACGAGGTTTCCTCCCAGCTTCTGCGCCGCGAGCGCGTCGAGCGAATCAGCCTTGCCGAGGCCGGCGACGACCACGCGCCTGGTCTTCACGCCGGCCGGCGCGAGCACGTCGAGGAACTCGTTTTCGGCGCCGGTGAAACGATCCGCCGCCATGGCCTGCTTGAGCGCGCCCTTGGTCTTGGCGTCGATCTCAACCGCGCCGCGGCTCAGGCGCCGCTTTTCGAAGGCGACGACGACGAGCGCCTCGGTCGCCGCGGGAGTTTTTGTCGAGAAGCTGATCTTCATGGAAACCTCGCACATTAGGATGATCGAACGCATACCACGTCACTGGGCCAAATGTAGCCGATGCGGTGGCGAAGGAAAGGCCCGGTTGTGCGCACCCCGGCGGATCGACGCTTGCGTGCCCTCCCTTCCGGCGGCTTAATCGGCCGGTCCAGCGATTTGGGCAACGGAGCAAGGCATGGATTCGACGGATGCGTGGAGCCGCGTCGCGGTGATCGCCGTGACCCACCATAGCGCCGCGGTGATCGGCGCCTGCCTTGAGTCGGTCCGCCGGGCGGCGCAGATCATCGTCGTCGACAACGCCAGCGACGACGACACCTGCGCCATCGTCGAGCGCGTCGCGCCGAACGCCGAAATCATCCGCAACGCGGTCGGGGTGGGCTACGGCAACGGCGCCAACCAGGGTTTGGAGCGGGTGCGCGTCGCGTTCGCGCTGCTCGCCAACCCCGATTCGGTGATGACGCCGGGCGCCATGGAAGCGCTGGTCGAGGCCGCCGACCGTTACCCGGACGCGGCGATCCTCGGCCCCACAATCGTCAACCGCGACGGTTCGGTGGAGCTCAGCCACGACGTCTCGATCTTCGAGCGCCGGGCGTACGGGTCACGCGCCGGGGAAGCGCCGCCCGAAGGCGATTGCTGCGCCGAGTTCGTGTCGGGCGCGGTGGCGCTCGCGCGCATGGCGGCGCTCGGCGAGGTCGGATATTTCGACCCCCGGCTCTTCCTTTATTACGACGACGACGACATCTGCCTCAGGCTGCGCCGCGCCGGCTACAGCCTGGTGCTGGCGCCAGCGGCGGTCGCCGAGCACGCCGGCGGCGGCTCGGTGCGTCCCAGCGCCGGCCACGACTGGGAGAAGTTCTGGCACATGGCGTGGTCGCGGCTCTACATCGAGGAGAAGTACCACGGCGCGGCCTCGATGCGCCGGGTGGCGGCGGCGCAGCTCGTGCGCTCCGGGCTCAAGGCGCTGGGATACGCCCTGGCGCTCAACCGCCGAAAGGCGTGGCGCGACGCCGCGCGCGCGTGCGGCGCGGCGAGCTACCTCGCGCGCATACGGGCATCAAAAACTGTTCCGCGCGGGCATCCTCTGGTACAAGACTAGCGCTCCCGGCACGGCCATCGCCGCGTGGCCCGACGGCACGCTGAGGGAAACCGGCCAGTGAAAGCAGTCATTCTCGCGGGCGGCAGAGGCTCGCGAATCTCCGAGGAATCGCACCTCCGTCCGAAGCCGATGATCGAGATCGGCGGCCGCCCGATCCTGTGGCACATCATGAAGATCTACGCCCACCACGGGGTCACCGAGTTCATCGTCTGCCTCGGCTACCGGGGCTACATGATCAAGGAGTTCTTCGCCAACTATGTGATGCACGCCGCCGACGTGACGATCGACCTCGCCGCCAACCGGATCGACTATCACACCACCAAGGCCGAGCCTTGGCGCGTGACGCTGGTGGAGACCGGCGAGGACAGCGAAACCGGGGGACGCATCAAGCGCATCGGCCCCTACCTCGACGCCGACGAGCCGTTCTGCCTGACCTATGGCGACGGCGTCGCCGACATCGACATCGCGGCCATCATCGCCCACCACGAATCCCACGGGCTGCGCGCGACGATGACCGCGGTCCGGCCGCCGGGCCGCTTCGGCGCTGCCACGCTCGACGGCGACCACGTCACGTCGTTCGTCGAAAAGCCGGGCGGCGACGGGGGCTACATCAACGGCGGATTCTTCGTCTGCGCGCCCGACGTGCTCGACCTGATCGAGGGCGACCACACGAAGTGGGAGGACGCGCCGCTGCAACGACTCGCCGCCGAAGGCCAACTCGGCGCCTACCGCCACGACGGCTTCTGGCAACCGATGGATACGCTCAGGGAGAAGAACCAGCTCGAGGCCTTGTGGGCCAGCGGCGAGGCGCCCTGGAAGGTATGGGACTGAAGGCCGCCTTCTGGCGCGGCCGGCGCGTCCTGCTGACCGGCCATACCGGGTTCAAGGGCGCGTGGCTCGCGCTGTGGCTCGAGCGGCTCGGCGCGCGGCTCACCGGCTTCGCGCTCGAAGCCGACGGCGATCCCAACCTGTTCCGGCTGCTCGCCCCCTGGCCGCGGCTCGACTCGATCATCGGCGACGTGCGCGACGCGGACGCCGTCGCCCGGGCGGTCGAACGCGCGGACCCCGAGATCGCCTTCCACATGGCGGCCCAGTCGCTGGTCAGGCGGGGGTTTCGCGAGCCCGTCGCAACCCTGGCGACCAACGTGGTCGGCACCGCCAACCTGCTTGAGGCGCTGCGCGCCTGCGAAGGCTTGCGCGCCGTGGTCGTCGTCACCAGCGACAAGTGCTACGACGAC
>JACZUY010000115.1 GCA_022572945.1 Pseudomonadota bacterium | reverse complement strand
CGCTGGGCGCCGAGCGCCGCGGCGGCGGCGCTCCTCGTCGCGGTCTGGGCCGGCGGCTCGGTGCGCCTCGCCGGTGCCGGCGACGAGGCGGTCGAGGGCGTGCTCCTCCGCCTCGTCCAGCCCAACGTCGGGCAACATCACAAATGGAAGCCCGAGCTGCGCGAGGCTCTGTTCGCGCGCCATCTTCGGCTGACCGCGAGCGCGGGGTTCGAGCGGGTCACCCACGTGATCTGGCCCGAGACCGCGGTCCCCTTCTTTCTCGCCAACGAACCGGCCCGCCGCCGGGCGGTCGCCGCGGCGACCCCGCGCGGGGGCGCGCTGATCACCGGCGCGCTGCGCACGACGCCCGAGCCGACCTCGCCGCCCAAGCTGTGGAACAGCCTGCACGCGATCGACGACGCGGGGCGTGTGGTCGCCACCTACGACAAGTTTCACCTGGTGCCGTTCGGCGAGTACGTGCCGTTCCGCCGATGGTTCCCGACCATCGCCAAGCTCACGTACGGCGCGACCGACTTCTCCGCCGGTCCGGGGCCGCAAACGCTTCGCGTTCCGGGACTGCCGCCGTTCAGCCCGCTGATCTGCTACGAGGCAATTTTTGCCCATCAGGTGGTCGATTCTGCCGACCGCCCGGCATTTTTGCTCAACCTCACCAACGACGCCTGGTTCGGAATCAGCAGCGGCCCCTACCAACATTTCGCCGCCGCCCGGCTGCGCGCGGTCGAACAAGGGCTGCCCTTGGCGCGCGCGGCGAATACCGGAATATCGGCGGTGGTCGACGGCTATGGCCGGATCACGGCGCGCCTGGGACTCGGCCGCGAAGGCGTCATCGACGCGCCATTGCCCGAGGCTCTCGGCGGCCTCACGCCATACGCGCGCTGGGGCGATCTATTGCCGCTGACGATCGTGGCCGCGACCGGCCTGGGCGCGGGCTGGTGGACGCGCCGACGCCGAATCAGGGTTTGACCGCACGCGATCGTATGCTAGGTTCGATTCCCGTCAGCGCCGTTTATCTTCAGTCACTTACCGCAAATAGAACATTCGGGTAATTGGCGCGGTTATTGCTCGTTAGAGTCGTGAAGGCGGGCCGCGTGAGGCGGCGAGTTTGTTCCTAGAGAGAGGGTAGAAGGCATGGCATCGGTCCCCAACCCGATTGACGTGCACGTCGGCAAACGGGTTCGCTTGCGGCGCACGTTGTTAGGCTTGAGTCAGGAGAAGCTGGGCCTGGCGCTCGGGCTGACGTTTCAGCAGGTGCAAAAATACGAACGCGGCGTCAACCGCATCGGCTCGAGCCGGCTTTACCATCTCAGCAAGATTCTCGATGTCCCGGTGGCGTACTTCTTCGATGAAATGCCGGCGCTCGAGGAGGGCGCGGCGCCGGGAATGCGCGAGGGGCCGGCCAAGCCGTACGAGCCCGATCCGCTGGTCAAGCGCGAGACGCTCGAGCTGGTGCGCGCGTATTACCGGATCACCGATCCGGCGGCGCGCAAGCGCCTGTTCGAGCTGACCAAGGCGATCGCGAACCTGACGTCCAGAAAAGCCGGATAGGCGGTCGGACCGGTCCCGTTCGGGGCCGCCGCCGCGTCGCCCGATGCGGGCCGGGAAAGGCCTTGACCCGCGTTTCTTTCGTTGTCACAAAGGCCCGGCGCGCGGCGAAGCTCCGCGTGAAGGGCCATGCTGAACCAGGATGGGGGCGGCCGGTGACAGCGCGAGATTACGTCTTCACCAGCGAATCGGTGTCCGAAGGGCACCCGGACAAGATTTGCGACCAGATCTCCGACGCGATTGTCGACGCCTACCTGGCGGCCGATCCGGACTCGCGGGTCGCGGTCGAAACCCTGGTTACGACGAACAAGGTCGTTCTTGCCGGCGAGGTCCGCGGTCCTGACTCGATCGATGACGGCCGCCGCGAGGAGATCGCCCGCGACTGTATCCGCAGCATCGGCTACGAGCAGGTCGGGTTCCATTGGCGGACGGTGCAGATCGATAGCTTGGTGCACGCCCAGTCGGCCGATATCGCCCAGGGCGTCGACGCCAGCGGCAACAAGGACGTGGGCGCCGGCGACCAGGGAATCATGTTCGGCTACGCGTGCCGCGAGACCGACGAGCTGATGCCCGCGCCGATCCACTTTGCGCACAACATCCTGCGGGCGTTGTCGAGGGCGCGCCACGCCGGCGATGAAACCGCGCTCGGTCCCGACGCCAAGAGCCAAGTCTCGCTTCAATACGTCGATGGAAAGCCGGTCAGGGCGGCCTCGATCGTGGTCTCGACCCAGCACAGCGAGGACGTCGAACAGGACGCGGTGCGCGAGATCGTGCGGCCCTACGTGATAGCGGAGCTTCCCGACGGCTGGATGTGCGACGAAGAGCATTTCTACGTCAACCCGACCGGGCGCTTCGTCATCGGCGGCCCCGACGGCGATACCGGTCTCACCGGGCGCAAGATCATCGTCGATACCTATGGCGGCGCGGCGCCGCACGGCGGCGGCTGTTTCTCGGGCAAGGATCCTACCAAGGTCGACCGCTCGGCGAGCTACGCCGCGCGCTACCTGGCCAAGAACGTCGTCGCCGCCGGCCTTGCCGAGCGCTGCGCGATCCAGCTCGCGTACGCCATCGGCGTTGCCAAACCGCTGGCGCTTTACGTCGACACGTACGGCACCGGGCGCATCGACGAAAGGCGGCTGCCGCACGTACTGGGCGAGATCATCGATCTTTCGCCGCGCGGCATCCGCGAGCATCTCGGTCTCGGCCGGCCGATCTACGCGCGAACCGCGGCGTACGGGCATTTCGGCCGGGCACCGGAGGCCGACGGCGGGTTTTCGTGGGAGCGCCTCGATCTCGTCGACGACCTCCTCGCGGCCTTCGCCTGAGGGGCCGCCGCGCCGCCGTGAGCCGCTCACGCGCCGGGCCGTCGCGACTCATCCACGGACGGCGCCACGGCAAGAAACTGCGTCCCGGGCGTCGGGCGCTGATCGAGCGGCTGCTCCCCGAACTTCGCGTCGTCGTGCCGCAACGCGGCGCGCTCGACGCGCGCGCGCTGTTCGACCCGCCAGTCTCCGAGGTTTGGCTCGAGGTCGGGTTCGGGGCCGGCGAGCATCTCGCCGCGCAGGCGCGCGTCCACCCCGATATCGGCATGATCGGGTGCGAGCCCTTCGTCAACGGCGTCGCCAGCCTGCTCGCCACGGTCGCTGCCGAGGACTTGCGCAACGTGCGCGTGCTCGACGACGACGCGCGGCCGCTGCTCGAGGCGCTGCCCGAGGCCGCCATCGGCCGCCTGTTCGTCCTGTTCCCCGATCCGTGGCCCAAGAGGCGGCATCACAAGCGGCGGTTCGTGAACCGGGCGAACCTCGATGCCTGCGCCCGCATCCTGCGCGATGGCGGCGAGCTGCGCATCGCCACCGATCACGACGAGCACTGCCGCTGGATTCTCGATCACCTGCGGCGCCACGACGCCTTCGAGTGGCTCGCGCGGCGGCCCGGCGACTGGCGCGCGCGCCCCGACGATTGGCCCGCGACGCGCTACGAGGCGAAGGCCCGGGCCCAGGGACGGCAACCCGTGTATCTGCGTTATCGCCGCGTTCCCCGCGGTTAGAGCGGGTCAAGGTCGATAGGAACCATTTGACCGGGATTATTTTGCCCCGTGGCTAGGCGCGCTGCGCAATGCGATGCGTGAGCATCGGATAAGCAGCGCAACAACGCCACGGGGCAAAAGAACCCGGCCTGCGGTGGGGCAGATCGGCTCCTCGGCGGCGTTGCCCGCTCGCCCGATGCGTGAGCATCGCGCTTCGCACCGCGCTTGGCCGAATGAGCCGATCTGCTCCCATCAAATTGATTCCTATCGACCTTGAACCGCTCTAATACCAAAGCAACCCCCGTGGGGGCCGCCGGCGTGTTCCTTCGGCGCGTGAGGAACGGCCGGCAACCGCCCCTGCCGACGGGCGGGGCCGGCCAAGAAAACACTTGCGGGGCGGGGCCGGATGACTATGATCCGTTTCGTTGGATCGAGGGATTGGCAACCGGACCATGCCCTCGTGGACCGTGGGCTCCGGCCCACTTTTTTATTATTCGCGCCTGGGCAAAGGATGACCTCCGCGCTGGAGAGCGAGATTGAGCGCCTCGTCGCGCCCGCCCTCGAGGGCATGGGCTTTGCGGTCGTGCGGGTCAAGATGACCGGCGCGCCGCGGCGCACGTTGCAGATCATGGCCGAGCAGCTGGACGGCGCGGCCATAACCGTGGACCACTGCACCGCGATCAGCCGCGCGGTGTCGGCGCTGCTCGACGTCGAAGAGGCGGTTTCGGGGTCGTACGATCTTGAGGTCAGCTCGCCGGGCATCGACCGGCCGCTGGTGCGGCGCGCCGACTTCGAGCGCTTCACGGGTCACCAAGCGAGGATCGAAACCCGCGACCTGCTCGATGGGCGCAAGCGCTTTCGCGGGGAGCTGCTCGGCGTTTGCGGCGACGCCGTGCGCATCGCCGTGGACGGCGGTGTCGCCGAGATTCCGCTCGACGCGATCGCCGCCGCCAAGCTGTTGCTCAGCGACGCGCTGATCGCCGCGACGCGAGCTCGGGAGCACGCGTAGATGGAGAAGCAGATGGAAACCGGCGGCGCCTTCAACCAGATCGAAATGTTGCAGGTCGCCGATGCGGTGGCGCAAGAGAAGGGCATCGAGCCCGAGGAGGTGCTCGACGCCATGGAGCAGGCCATCCAGCACGCCGGCAAGCGCAAGTACGGCCAGGAACACGATATCCGCGCGACCATCGACCGCACCACCGGCGAAATCCGGCTGATGCGCTTCATCGAGGTTGCCGACCCGGTCGAAGACGCGATGACGCAGATATCGCTGGACGAGGCCCGCGACCGTAACCCCGACGCCCAGGTCGGCGATTACCTCACCGATCCGCTGCCGCCGATCGACTTCGGCCGCATCGCCGCGCAGACCGCCAAGCAGGTGATCGTGCAGAAGGTGCGCGAGGCCGAGCGCGAGAGGCAATACGACGAATTCAAGGACCGCATCAGCGAGATCGTCAACGGGCTGGTCAAACGCGTCGAATACGGCAACGTCATGGTCGACCTCGGCCGCGCCGAGGCGATGCTGCGCCGCGACGAGCTGTTGCCGCGCGAATCGTTCCGTCGCGGCGACCGCGTGCGCGGCTACATTTACGACGTGCGGCAGGAGCTCCGCGGGCCGCAGATCTTTCTGTCGCGCACGCACCCGCAGTTCATGGCCAAGCTTTTCGCCCAGGAGGTGCCCGAAATTTACGACAGCATCATCGAGATCAAGTCGGTGGCGCGCGATTCCGGGAGCCGCGCGAAGATCGCGGTGATTTCGAACGATTCGAGCATCGATCCGGTGGGCGCCTGCGTCGGCATGCGGGGCAGCCGCGTCCAAGCGGTGGTCAGCGAGTTGCAGGGCGAGAAGATCGACATCATCCAGTGGTCGCCGGACGACGCCACGTTCGTCGTCAACGCCCTGGCGCCGGCCGAGGTGACCAAGGTGGTGCTCGACGAAGACGCCAGGCGGATCGAGGTGGTGGTGCCCGATGACCAGCTCAGCCTGGCGATCGGCCGCCGCGGGCAGAACGTCCGCCTGGCCTCGCAGCTCACCGGCTGGGACATCGACATTCTCACCGAGGACGAGGAATCCGACCGCCGGATCGAGGAGTTCCGCAGCCGTTCGCAAGCGTTCATCGACGCGCTCGACGTCGAGGACGTGATCGCCCACCTGCTGGTCGCCGAAGGCTTTTCGTCGGTCGAGGAGGTCGCCTACGTGCCGAGTGACGAGCTCGCCGAGATCGAGGGCTTCGATGGAGATCTCGCCACCGAGCTCCGCGGGCGCGCCCTCAACTTCCTCGCCGAGCGCGACCGCAAGCTCACCGAGCAGTTCAAGGCGTTGGGCGTCTCCGACGAGCTCGCCGAGGTCGCCGGGCTGACGCCGGCCTTGCTCGTGACGCTCGGCGAGCAGGGAATCAAGACGCTCGACGATCTCGCCGACCTGGCCAGCGACGAGTTGCTCGAATTGTTGCCCGAAAGTGCCTTGACCGAGGAGGGCGCCGACGCGGTCATCATGGCGGCGCGCGCTCATTGGTTCGACGACGACGAAGACGCTGCCGAAAGCGCCGCTGGCCCTGATGCCGAAGCCGCCGCCGAAAGCACCGCCGCCCCCGACGCCGAAGACTCCGCCGAAAGCGCCACCGCCTCCGACGCTGAAGACTCCGCCGAAAGCGCCGCTGGCCTTGATGCCGAAGACGCCGCCGAAAGCGCCGCCGCCCCCGACGCCGAAGACGCCGCCGAAGGCGACGCCGCGCCCGATGCCGAAGATGCCGCCAAAGGCGACGCCGCGCCCGATGCCGGGGCGTGATCGCGGGGTTCCGGAGGGCGCGATGGACGAAGGCGCCGCGGAAGTTGCGGACGACCGAGCACGGGTCCGCGGCGGGCCGCGCCGGCGCTGCCTGGTCACCCGTCGTAGCGCCGACAGGGAGGCGCTGATTCGCTTCGTCGTCGGCCCTGACGATCGCGTCCAGCCCGACCTTGCCGGCGATCTGCCGGGACGGGGTTTGTGGTTGAGCGCCGCCCGGGATGTGGTAAACACGGCGTGCGCCAGGAACCTATTCGCCAAAGGGTTCCGCGTCACGGTCGCGGTCGACGCCGATCTCGCCGATCGGGTCGAACGGCTGGTTGCGCGCCGTTGTCTCGACTTGTTGGGTCTCGCGCGGCGCGCCGGCGAGGCGGCCGCCGGGTTCGAGAAGGTGCGCGCGATGCTGGCGGCGGGCCGGGGCGGCGTACTGGTCGTCGCCGTGGAGGCCGCCGCCGACGGGCGGCGGAAGCTCGGCGCCATCGATCCGGCGATGCCGGTGGTGGCGTTGTTCTCGGCCGACGAGCTGGCTCGGGCGCTGGGCCGCGAGCACGTCGTCTACGCCGCGGTCGGCAAGGGCCGTCTGGCCCAGCGGTTTTCAGCCGAGACGGCGCGGCTCGCCGGGTTCCGGCGGGGCGACGGCCGGCACGGGCTGGCCGGGCGCGAGGTACAGAGTGGTTAGGGTGCGATGAGCGAAACGAACGAGACCGACGAGAAGAAACCGCTGCGACTCAGCCAGCCGGGGCGGCTCGAGCTGCGCAAGCTGGTCGAGACCGGCGAGGTGCGGCATACCATTGATGTGCCCGAGGCCGTCGCAACCGTGGTGAATGTGCGTGATGACGCGGTGTATGTGCTGGGGAGCGACGGACGTGTCTTCTGCGCCCGTATCGACCCTGTGCCTTACCTGCGCCGGCAGCAGGTGATCGCCGTCCATGCGCGGCGCAATCGGCCGCCGCCGCAAAAATCGACATGGATTCACCGGCAAGCCGAATTTGGGCCTGTGGCAACGCGGCAAGCAGCTGCCTGTCCTCCTTCGTGAATTCCGCTGGCTCATCCTGCTCATCCTGGAAACGGGAAAAGTGGCTGCAAACGA
>JACZUY010000008.1 GCA_022572945.1 Pseudomonadota bacterium | reverse complement strand
GGGGGCGCTCGCCGTCGTGCTTTGGGCGTGGACCGTGGCGTCGGGTCCGGAACTCTGGGCGGGGAGCATTCTGGGATGGCTGCTGATGGTGCTGGCGCTGATCAACACGCGCCATTTCACCGTGCCCGACGAGCTGGTTCTGCCGCTCATTACCGTCGGCTTCGCGGCTGCCGCAATCACCGGCACAGGGGCGATGGTCGACAGCTTGGCCGGCGCCGGAATCGGCTTCGGTTGGGGTTTGGCGATGGCGGCGGTGGACGCAAAGTTCGACCGCAGGGCCGGCCTGGGGTCGGGCGAAGCCCGGCTGCTCGCGGCGGCCGGCGCTTGGGTGGGATGGCAGGGCTTGCCCGACGTCGCGGTCGTCGCCTTGCTGGCGGCGCTCGCCGTCGCGGTCGTCCATGCTCGTGCGCGCTCCGCCGACCGGCGGCTGCCGGTGGGGGCGTGCGTCTGCCTCGCGACCTGGCTGGCGTGGCTTTACGGGCCGCTGATTCTCGGCTGACCCGCAGACGAAGAGCATGATTCGTTGACCTTTACTCAAATCAAAGGTGAACCGCGTTCAATCGCCACGCGGGCTTCCGCCGCATTAGAGCGTTTTCAGCTTACCTTTACCTAGTAAAGGCAAGCAGCGTTCAATCGCCACGCAGGCTCTCGTCGCATACGCGACGGCCCGCGGTCGCGGGCTGGCGAATTCCGAACGATTCCACTCGTTCTGAATTCGCTCTAGTGAATTATTCGTCCACCTTTACGGGGTAAGGTTGGACTGCGTTCAATCGGTCATTCTTGATGACCGATGGTACAATACTACCGCCGCCACTGGCGCAGGCGGCGGGCGGCCTCGGCCATGTCGTCGGTCGCGCCGGCGAACGAGAAGCGCACGAAGGCGGCGCCGCGCCCGGGGTCGAAGTCGACGCCCGGCGTCGCCGCGACCCCGGTCTCGGCCAGCATGCGGCGGCAGAACGCCTCGCTGTCGTTGGTCATGTGCGACACGTCGGCGTAGATGTAGAAGGCGCCGTCGGCGGGCGCCAGCGAATCGAAGCCCGCCCTCGGCAGCTCCTCGAGCAGCAGCGCGCGGTTGCGCGCGTAGCGGGCGACGTTTTCCTCGAGCTCGTCGGTGCAGTCGAACGCCGCGGCCGCGGCGCGCTGCGACAGCGTCGGCGGCGAAATGAACAGGTTCTGCGCCAGCGATTCGATCGACCGCAGAAGCTGCTCGGGCGCGACCATCCAGCCGAGCCGCCAGCCGGTCATCGAGAAGTACTTCGAGAAGCTGTTGATGACGATCGCATCGTCGCTGAACGCCGCCGCGGTAAGCGCCTTCGCGCCATAGGTGATGCCGTGGTAGATCTCGTCCGAGACCAGCCTGATCCGCTTCTCATCGCAGTAGCGCGCCAGCCGCTCGAATTCGTCGGGCGGGACCATCGACCCCGCCGGGTTCGACGGGCTGGCGACGATCAATCCGTGGATCGGCCCTTCGATCTCCTCGAGTAGCTCGACGCTGGGCTGGAACCGGGTCGCGGGGCCGGCGAGCAGGGGCACCGGCTCGTTGCCCAGCGCGGTCAGGATGTGGCGATAGCCGGGGTAGCCGGGCAGCGCCAGCGCCACCCGGTCGCCCGGGTCGAAGGCGGCGAGAAAGGCGAGCAGGAACGCGCCCGACGCCCCGGTGGTGACGACGATACGCTCGGCCGGAACGTCGAGCCCGTAGAAATCCCTGTAGTGCCCGGCGATGGCGGCGCGCAACTCCGACGTGCCGAGCGCGAGCGTGTAGCCCAGAACGTCGGCGTCGAGCGCCGCCTTGGCCGCGGCGATCACTCCGCCGGGCGCGGCGGTGCTCGGTTGTCCGACCTCGAGATGGAGCACGTCATCGCCGGCGGCGACACGCGCGTCGGCGGCGCGCATGACCTCCATCACGATGAACGGCGGAATCGCCCCGCGGCGGGCGGCGCTGATCGCCATCGGCCTAGAACTGCACCAGCGAGGCGAGGCCGTGACCGCGCCGGTCGTTGCTCGCCACGCAGGCCGCGGGATTCCTTAGGAAACCGTCGCGGCAAAACACCGCGTTGACCCGGCCGATCTGCGGCGCCCGGGCGACCACGTGGCCGCGCCGGCGCAGGCCGGCAAGGCGCTCGGGCGATTCGTCCGACTCGTGGAGCACCACGTCGGGTCGGCCGCCGTGGTAAAGCCGGGGCGCAGCGACGGCCTCGGCCAGCGGCTCGTCGTCGAGAAGCGCGCTGGTCATCACCTGGATCAGCGACGAAGGCGCCGCCGCGCCGCCCGAGGAGGCGGCGGCGAGAAGGAAATTGCCGGTGTTGGGGTTGACCATCATCACCGGCGCCAGCGAGGTCATCGCCCCACTCCCGCTGCGGGTGGCCGCCGCCATGATGATCCCGGTTCCCGGCGCGATCCAACCGCGACCGAAGAAATTGTTGAGGGTCAGCGCGCAGGCGACGGCGCCGCCGTCGCCGTCGACGACGACGAAGCTCGTCCCGCTCGGGCTCTCGCGGTGCTTTTGGGGCGGCGGCGAGAGTTGATCGGCGAGCACGTGCCGGTCGGCCCGGTAGCTCGCCATCAGGCGGTTGATTCGGGTTTCCGACACCAGATCCTCAACCGGCGTCGCATTGCCGCCCGGCGCCCGCCAGTCGCCGCGGTCGGCGAAGGCGCGCATCGAGACCTCGGCGATGAGATGCCCGCGCTCTTCCGGGTCGGCGTCGGCGTAGCGGTCGCCCTGGGTCAGCATCGCCCACATCTGGAACAAGTTGACGCCCCCGGGCAGCGGTGGCGGCATGGTGTGAAGCGTGTGCAGGCCGAACGGGAGCTGCATGGTTTCGCGCCATGCCGGCCGGTAGCCGCGCAGACCCTCGATGTCGAATGAGCCGCCCGCCTCGTTTACGCCGGCGACGAGCCTGTGCGCGAGCTCGCCCGAATAGAGCACCCCGGGTCCGCGCGTGCGCAACTGCGTCAGGACCGCCGCCAGTTCGATCTGCACCAGCGTGTCGCCTTCGCCCAGCGGCTTGCCGTCGGCGCGGCCGAAGATCGCCGCGATTTCGGGATTGACGAATAGCCGGGCGGACACCCGCGCGATGTCACGCGCGAGCGCGCGCGACACTGGGTGGCCGAAGCGCGCGAGCTGCTCGGCCGGCCCCACGAGCTGCGCCCAGGGCAGCCGCCCGTACCGCGCGTGCAGGGCGAACATGGCCCTGGGCGCCGCCGGGACGGCGACGCGCAGGCGCGCGTCCGGGTCGGCGCCCGGGGGCGCGAGGGCCGGGAACTCGAGCGCCTCGACCAGCCTGTTCTCGGGATCGAACACCAGGCATGCACCGCCCGCCCCCAGCGACGACGACGCGGGAAACGTGACCGCGGTGGTGAAATAGAGCGCCACGGCGGCATCGACCGCATTGCCGCCGATGCCCAGCACCTCGCGCGCCACCACCGCGGCGCGGGGCTCGTCGGCCGCGACGACGCCGACGTCGCCGGCCACCAGTCCGACCGCCCGCACCACCCCTTGCTGCGCGCATGCGGCCACGAACAAACCCAGGAACATTGCCGCGAGCGCCGATTGACGCCGGGGACGTGGCTGCGTAGTACTCACTTCGATGATTCCGTGCCTGCGTAGCGGAAACGAATACGCCATGTCTGTTCGCCTTCGTCTGTTGGCTCCGGCGCTGATCGTCATCGTGACGACAGCTTTTGGCGCGTCTGTTCACGCCGGTCAAGTCTCGCTCATCCGCGACGCGGAGATCGAAAATACCATCCGCGCTTACGCCACGCCACTGTTCGCGGCCGCCGGACTGGAATCGTCGTCGGTCAAGATCCACCTGGTCAACGACAAACGCCTCAACGCCTTCGTCGCGGGCGGCCTGCGGCTGTTCATCAACACCGGACTGTTGCTCGCCAGCGAAACTCCCAATCAGGTGATCGGCGTGATCGCCCACGAGACCGGTCACATCGCCGGCGGCCATCTGGCGCGCACCGACGAAGCGCTGCGCGGAGCCAACGTCGCCACCATCCTCGCCGCCGTCGTCGGCGCCGCCGCGGTCGTCGCCGGGTCGCCCGACGCCGCGGTCGCGGTGCTGTTGGGGGGCCGCGCGATCGCCCAGCAGACGCTGCTCAAATACAGCCGCGGACAGGAGCAGGCCGCGGACCAGTTCGCGGTGAGCACGCTCGAGAGCACCGGCCAGTCGGCGCGCGGGATGCTCGAGTTCCTCGAAAAGCTCGAGGACCAAGAGCTGTTGGTGGCGAGTCGCCAGGATCCCTACCTGCGGACTCACCCGCTGACGCGCGGGCGTATCGACTTCGTGCGCAACCACGTCGCCAACTCGGCGTATAGCGACGCCCCGCCCCGCGCCGATCAAGACGCGGCGTTCCGTCGCATGCAGGGCAAGCTCCGCGGATGCTTCGAGTCGCGCGAAAAGATACGCAGGCTCTATCCGGAGAGCGATCGCAGCGTGGAAGCACGCTATGCCCGGACCTTCGCTGAGGCGGGCCTGTTGAGCTGCCCACATCGGCGGGCTGACATTGGGCGGGCGCTGTTCGAGATCGATTCGTTGATCACCGACGATCCCGAAGACGCTTACTTCCACGAGCTCAGGGGGCAGATCCTGTTCGAGAACGGCCGCGGGAGCGAGGCGCTCGGATCGTACCGCCGGTCGGTCGAACTGGCGCCCGGCGCGCCGCTGATCCGCGTCGGTCTCGCCCAGGCGCTGGTCGAGTCGAACGACCGCGCGGCGCTCGCCGAGGCGACCGGGCATCTTGAAATCGCGGTGCGCCAGGACGACGAGAACGCCAGGGCCTGGCGGTTGCTGAGCATCGTTTATGGCCGCGCCGACCGGTTCGGCATGTCGGCGCTGGCAAGCGCCGAGCAGGCGATGCTCACCAGCCGCCCCAAGGACGCGCGGTCGTTCGCCCAGCGCGCCGGCAAGCTGCTGCCGGCGGGATCGCCGGGCGGTTTGCGCGCCGAGGATATCGAGCGCGCCGCCGAAAACGATCTCAAGCGCCGAAAGCGGAAGTAGCCGCGGCGGGCGGCGTACGCCTTCGACCCGAGCCGAGCGCAGACCATGGGCGAACCGCGGTACGTTCTCGCCATCGACCAGGGCACCACGAGCACCCGCGCCATCCTGTTCGACCGCGCCGGCGCCCCGGTCGGCTCGGCGCGGCAGGAACACACCCAGCACTTCCCGCGGGACGGCTGGGTCGAGCACGACGCGGACGAGATCTGGCGGTCGGTGCTCGACGTGGTGCGCGGCGCGCTCGACCGGGCCGGCGCGTCGGCCGCCGACGTCGCCGCGATCGGCATCGCCAACCAGCGCGAAACCACGGTGGTCTGGGACCGCGCCTCGGGCGAGCCGGTCCACCGCGCGATCGTCTGGCAGGACCGCCGCACCGCCCCGCTATGCGCGCGGCTCACCAACGACGGGCACGGCGAGGTCATTCGGCAACGGACCGGCCTGATCGTCGATCCCTATTTCTCGGCCACCAAGATCGCCTGGTTGCTGGACAACGTCGGGGGCGCGCGCGAGCGCGCGACGCGCGGCGAGCTCGCGTTCGGCACCATCGACAGCTTCCTCCTGTGGCGGCTCACCGGCGGGCGTTGCCACGCCACCGACGCCACCAACGCCAGCCGCACCATGCTGTTCGACATCCACCGCCAGGACTGGGACGACGATCTCCTCGACCTGTTCGGCGTCCCGCGGGCGGTGCTGCCCGAGGTCCGCGATTCGAGCGCGGACTTCGGCGCGACCGAGCCTTCGCTGTTCGGCGCCGCGATCCCGATCACCGGCGTCGCCGGCGACCAGCAGGCGGCGGCGTTCGGCCAGGCGTGCTTCGAGCCCGGCCTGATCAAGTCGACCTACGGCACCGGCTGCTTCGCGCTGTTGAACACCGGCGAGACCGCGCTCGCCTCGCGAAACCGCCTGCTCACCACCGTCGCCTACCGCCTCGACGGCAAGCCCGCCTACGCGCTCGAGGGCAGCATCTTCGTCGCCGGCGCGGCGGTGAAATGGCTGCGCGACAAGCTCGCGCTGATCGACCGCGCCGACGAGACCGAGGCGCTGGCCGCGGCCGCCGCCGATTCGTCCGGCGTTTACCTGGTGCCCGCGTTCGTCGGGCTCGGCGCGCCGTACTGGGACGCCGGGGCGCGCGGCGCGCTGGTCGGCATGACGCTCGATACGGGCCGGGCCGAGATCGTCCGCGCGGCGCTCGAATCGGTCGCCTACCAGACGCGCGACCTGATCGAGGCGATGGCCGCCGACGGCGCGGCGCCCCCGGTGACGCTCAGGGTCGACGGCGGCATGGCGGTCAACGACTGGGCGATGCAGTTCCTCGCCGACATCATCGATACGCCCGTCGAGCGCCCGGCGGTCACCGAGACCACGGCGTCGGGCGCGGCCTTCCTCGCCGGGCTCCATACCGGCTTCTACCCCTCGCTCGAGGCGATCGCCGCGATGTGGAGCTGCGAGCGCCGCTTCACCCCGGCGATGTCGGCGGAGACGCGCGACGCGCGCTACGCCGGCTGGCGCGAGGCGGTCGCGCGGGTGCTCACCCGTTGAGCCGTCCGACCAATCAACAGCCGGCGGGAAGTGTCTCAGTTTGAAATTTGACCTGGCTTGAAAGCACGAAGCGGACTCGTGTGTCGGCCTATCGTCCGAGAGCGGTCATCGTTCTGGTACGGCCATTGAGTCCGGGTATAGCCGAGGCTGTTGAAGAACTCCTGAAAAAGGCGTTTTCAGCCGAAATTGGCAAGCATTGCCAAATCAGTGAATCCCTAAGCTATTGATTTTATTGGAGTCGAATTTCCATTGGTTCCCGAAAAGTCACGATTTCGGACTGCCAAATAGTTCTTCAACAGCCTCAGCCAGGGGCGGACAAACTCGGCTCTCTTGGCCAGTTCAAATCCTCACTTAAGTGGCCGGGGACAAGTAAGCGCAGCGCCGCTTGTCGTCCGTTTGCTCGACGTGGATATGAGGTCGCATTCCTGGGCTGAAGGTCTCGTCCAAGAGCCCCTCTACAGTAGTAGCAGCTCTATCCTGTGGGCGAGCACTTCGTAGCCGGCCTCATCGGAGCAGAATACCGTGAAGCGACCATCCTGTGAGGCCACAAAAATTATGGCTTCCGGATGCTCAAAGACGAACTGGGCGGCGGATCGATGACGAGTACCACTAATGTCTTCCATACGTATCGGCTCTGAAGCGTATCCTCGGAAGGGTAGCCACTCTCTGACACTCAATTCCTTCGCGGTAGTCTTTAGCTTTGCGCCATATCCTAGTATGTGCATGGTCGTTGTCATGACCAATGCCCCATCGACGGCGGTCAGGCCACCAATGAGTCTCAGTGCTTGATTGAGGCGTCGTTCTGGTTCGGAGTCTGGATAGAACACGAGCTCAGGACGCTTTTGGCCCTCTACCTTACGCTTCCGTTCCTGGTTTCGTGACCATCTGTCGCGCCACTTCCTTAAATCGAGAAGGGGGCGAACCAAGTATTCTTCTGATGCGTTGAACTCAAATGTGAAGTCGACCGCGTCCTTCCAATCGTGATCGTTAGGGTCAACGATAACTACAGAACCTCCACGACGGTGCTCAGCCATCGCGCGAGATAACTCTTGTAGGAAACCATAGAACTGGAAGCGGAGGTGAAAAGGGATCAGTCGCCCAATCGCGGTGTGTTTAGCATAAGAGAAGAGCAAATCACACCATTCGTCCTCGAGTCGTGAACGTTCGTCAAACAAAATTCGGGATCCGTCCGGGAGCACGGCAGCCTGAATCGAGAACGCATTTCGAATGACGATGTAGCCTGGCGCCAGAATCTCAAGTAACCATTCGTGCTCAGGCTTGGGAAGGACGATACCCCATATGAGCGGGCGGCCTCGGGGTGGAAATGTGACAGCGAGGGCGCCTCTGCGATATGGAAAACTAGCCGAGAGCTTCGCAATACTGTGCGACGAGAGCTCGATCGGATTGGCCAAACGAAGAACTTCGGAGGAGCGTGAAGGGCTCAGAGTCGGGTTCATTAAGGCCAAAGCCGCTTGGACAGAACGGCCTTCTTCCGATTGCATGCTTGCCCAAAACGCTGTGTTGCATACGCTACAGATATTGCCCGCGCCGGGCGCTTGATCGTCGGAAAGTGAATCTTCCCTGAACCTAGCCGTGATTTCCGATACGAACGTCATATTGGGCGTAAGAGGGAAGTTCTTCATCGAAGGCGTCTCCATATCGACTGATAAGGTTCCAAGCGCACGTGCTTCCGTCAAGACGGAGCGTAGGGTAATGCTGCACAGCTTACAGTCTAACTTCGGCGCGTTGTACCCTGAAGCCGTCACAATCCAATATTCGGCATGGTCCGGTTTGGAACGGCGTCGGGCCGAGTCCGCTTCGGGTCCACGCTGTACCGATGACCGTGCGCCAGGGTCTGCCGTTGGGCGCAGAGCAGACATGATCCGCTGAAAAGCCGACGATCAGGGCGTTGGTTCGGCAGAATTTCAAACTGAGACACTAACAGCCGGAGCGGCGCCTTGCGGGATATCGCCGCGGCTGGCATGATGCCGCGGCACGCGCCTCCGGGGGCGCCAAGCGTAAATTGGGAACGGTGACGATGCGACGATTCGGTTTCGGCGGCCTCCCCCTGGTCATGGCTCTTCTCTTGTCGGCGGGTCTCGTCGCCGGCAACGCCGCGCGCGCCGGGCACGACGCCACGACCGCGGCGCAGGCGCAGTCCGAGAGGATGATCCACGACTATCTGCTCGCTCACCCCGAGGTCGTGTTCGAGGTGCTCGATTTGCTGCGTGCGAAGGAGCAGGCGAGCAAAGAGAACCGCGCCCGGGAGGCGCTGGCGGCGAATCGCGAGACGTTGCTCAACGACCCGACGTCGCCGGTCGCCGGGAATCCGTCCGGCGACGTCACGCTGGTCGAGTTCTTCGATTACCGCTGCCCCTACTGCAAGCGCGTCATGCCGAGCGTGATGAAGGTGATGGACGGGGACCCGGGACTGCGCGTGGTTTTCAAGGAGTACCCGATTCTCGGACCCGATTCGGTGCTCGCCGCGCGCGCCGCGCTGGCCGCGCACCGGCAGGACCCGACGAAGTATCTGGCGTTCCACAACGCGTTGATGTCGAGCCGCCCACGGCTCAACCGGACGCGCATCCTGCAGATCGCGCGCGAGATCGGCTTCGACGCCGACAGGCTCGAGGCCGACATGAAATCGCCCGAGATCGATACCATCGTCGCGCGCAACGCGGCGCTCGCCCGGGCCTTGGGAATCTCCGGCACGCCGGCGTTCGTGATCGGCGACGAGATCGTCCCCGGCGCGATCGACATCGACACCCTCAGGCGGCTGATCGCCCAGGCGCGCCAGAGCTGACCGCCAGCGACCCATGACCCGAAGCCGCCGCCTCGAAGGCCTGTTCGCGCCGGTGCTCACGCCGTTCCGGGACGATCTGAGCCCCGACGCCGGGCGCTTCGCCGGCCACTGCCGCCGGCTGCTCGACGACGGCTGCAACGGGCTGGTGCTGTTCGGCACCACGGGCGAGGCCAACTCGCTCGCCGCCGACGAGCGGATCGCGCTCCTCGAGGCGGTGGTCGCGGCGGGCATCGACCCGGCAAGGCTGCTCGTCGGCACCGGCCTGTGCGCGCTTCCCGAGACCGTGCGGCTCACCGCCCACGCGACCGGGCTGGGCTGCGCCGGGGTGCTGATGCTTCCCCCCTTCTTCTACAAGGGGATGAGCGACGACGGGCTCTACCGCGCCTACGCCGAGGTGATCGAGCGCGTCGGCGACGACCGCCTGCGGGTCTACCTCTACCACATCCCCAAGGTCTCGGGCGTCGCCGTCACGTTTGGCCTGATCGAGCGGCTCGTGGCGTCGTACGAGGCGGCGGTCGTCGGCATCAAGGACAGCTCCGGCGACTGGGACAATACCCGCGGCCTGCTCGAGCGATTTCCCGAGTTCACGGTATTTCCCGGCAACGAGATGGACATGCTCGAGGCGCTGAGGCGCGGCGCGGCGGGCTGCATCACCGCCACCGCCAACATCAACGCCGCGGGCTTGCGGCGGCTCTACGACAACTGGCGAACCGCGGACGCCGAAGCGCTCCAGGACGCCGCCTCATCGGTCCGCCGCGCGGCGCAGACACAGCCGATGATTCCGGGGCTCAAGGAGGTCGTCGCGCGGGTTTCGGGGGACGCCGGCTGGCTGAATGTGCGCCCGCCGTTCGTCGGCCTTAGCGAGGCGCAGTCCGGCGAGCTGTTCGCATCACTCGAGGAGGCGGGCTTCATACATTTCCGCGCCGCGGCGTGAGCCGAGATCATTTTACCATCGGTCACCAAGAATGACCGATGGGCGTTCAATCGGCACGCAGCCTCTCGCCGCATAAGCGGCGGCGCCCAAATTATTGCGATCAAAGCTGGCGCGCTTGCCAGCGGTCATTATAAGTGGGGCATAATGACCGCTGGTATCAGTAGCGCAGGTCGGCGATCAACGCGTAATGGTCGCTCGGCGGCAGCCCGCGCGTCGTTCGGACCCCCGCGAGCCGCGCCCGCAGGACGTGGCCCGCGCCATTGTCCGCGGGCGCGCCGACGAAGATGTAGTCGAGCCGCCGGTCGGGCTCGAAGTGCCCGATGGCGAGCGGGTTCCGGTTGCTCCAGGTGTAGCCGGCCTCACCCGGGCGGGCGAGGCCCCAGGCATCGATGAAATAGAGCCCTTCGACGGGACAGGTCGTCTCGCCGGTCATCATGCGGATCTCGTCGGCCGACGGCGGCGCGTTGAAGTCGCCGCACACGACCGGTGGAAAGCCGTCGATCCGCGTCCGCGCGACGAAGCCCGCGAGCGAGCGGACCTGCTCCTGGCGCATGTGGCTGTCCTCGAGCGGCCAGCTGAGATGCGTGTTGAACACGCCGATGCGCCCGCGCGGGCCGTCGATCGCGGCGAACATCGCCCGTCGATCGCGGCGGCCTCCGGCGCTCGGCATCGACGGCAGGGCGTGGCCCTCGCGGCCGGCGATCGGCCAGCGCGAAAGCACCGCCAGGCCGAGGTCGACGCCGTCGATCGCGGTGATCTTCTCGTAGGTCCAGTTCAGGCCGAGCGAACGGCCGAGGTGCTCCGCCTGGTTTTCATCGCCGTCGTCCCAGACTTCCTGAAGCGCGACGACGTCCGCGTCGGCCGCGCGCAGGACGTCGACAATCAGCGGCTCGCGCGCCGCCCAGCCGTCGTCGAACCGCCAGGCGAGGTTCCAGCACAGCACCGTGAGCCTGGTTTCGACCAGCCTCCCGGCGCCCTCGTCGGGGGAGCCGTCGCTCATGCCGCCGCCTCGTTGCCGCGCCGCACGGAAACAGCGACGACCTTAGCGCCATCGCCGGCCAAAAGAAAAGGGTCCGCAATTCGTGGCGTGGCTCAGTTTGAAATTTGACGTGGCTTGAAAGCGCAAAGCGGACTCGAATGTCGGCTAACCGGATGAAAGCGGTCGTCGTTCCGGTGCGGTGATTGAGTCGGGTATAGCCATGAGCCGACATTCGCTCGAACTCCGAGCGGGCAAAATCGCGACTCGCATCACTTTGTAATTCCGCCCTCACGCGCTCACTCTCCGAACAGGCGCCCGAGGAACTCGAGAGCGACCTCGGCCGACCCGTGACGGAGGAGGTCGTTATGGCCGGCGCCCAGCAGGAACACGCCTTGCTTGGGCGCCTGCGCGGCGGCGAGCAGACGGCGCCCGTGGGCGACCGGCACAACCCGGTCTTCCTCGCCATGGATGATCAGGAGTGGCGCGCCGACTCGGTCGATGCGGCCCAGCGAGTCGAAGCGGTCCTTGATGAGGAGCTTCACGGGAAGAAGGGGGTAGGCGCGCTGGCCCGCGTCCGCCGCCGACGTGAAAGGCGCCTCCAGGATGACCGCCCCGACGGCGCGCTCGCTCGCCAGCCTGACCGCGACCCCGCTGCCGAGCGACTCGCCCAGGAGCACCGTGCGCTCGGGCCGCACCCCCCGGGCCGCCAGGAAGTCGAGCGCCGCGCGACCGTCCGCGATGAGCCCCTGCTCACTCGGCGCTCCCGAGTTGCCGCCGTAACCGCGATAGCCCACGAGCAACACCCCGTAGCCCCGATCCAGGAACGGCCGCACCTTCGGCGCGCGGCCCGCGATGTTGCCCGCGTTGCCGTGGAGGTACACGATGGTCGGCCGCTCAGGCCCGGCCGCCCCGGCGTACCAGGAGACGAGCTCGAGCCCGTCGGCTGTGCCGAGCCTCACCACCTCCATCTCCGGCACGCCGACCGTGACGGGACTAGGCAGGTCGTGCAACGGAAAGTACATGAGCGAGCGCTGCACGGCGGAGCAGCCCGCGAGCAGCAGCGCGTACGCCAGGGCGAGCGTGCCGACGATCCTCCTCGTCCACATCATGATGTCCCGTCCCGCCATGCCGCCATGATAGCTGCGGCGCCATGCTGATGCAGTCGCCATAGATGTCGTCGACGAGCTCAAGGGCAGCTCTGGGTCAGGAACGGCTGTACCGATGACCGTGCGCCAGGTTCTGCCGCCCGGCGCAAAACAGACTTGATCCGCTACAAAGCCGACGTTCCGGGCGTTGTTTCGGCAGAATTTGTAACTGTTACCGGCGAGCCCACGAATGGGCTCGCCTTTGTTCCCTCAGGCGCCGGGCGGGGCCATCCGGCCCCTTGGCTTTCGCGCCAGGGGGCGCGGCGCCCCTCTTGTTGCGATCAATACGGCGCGCTTGCCGCCGAGCCGATGAAGGTATCTTCATCGGCTCGGCGGTATGAGACACGACCGGAATTCGTGGCGTGGCTCAGGTGACGCTTTCGCCGTGCAGGCGGATGTCGAGGCCCTCGCGCTCGTCCTCCTCGCTCACGCGCAAGGGAATCACCGCGCCGATGATCTTCAAGAGGACGAACGAGACGACGCCGCAGTAGACGATCGTCGCGGCGACGCCGTAAAGCTGGAGCCAAATCTGGCCGACGTTGCCCTCGAGCGCGCCGGGGGTGCCGCCGATCGCCTCGACCGCGAGGACGCCGGTGAGGATCGCCCCGGTGATGCCGCCGAGCCCGTGGACCGCGAACACGTCGAGCGAGTCGTCGTATCCCAGCCGCTTCTTGAGCACGGTCGCCCCCCAGAAGCAGACCAGGCCGGCGGCGATGCCGATGACCAGCGCGCCGCCCGGACCGACGTATCCCGACGCCGGGGTGATGGCGACGAGCCCCGCCACCGCGCCCGAGGCGATGCCGAGAACGCTCGGCTTGTTGTGCGTGATCCACTCGGCGAACATCCACGCCAGCGCCGCCGCGGCGGTGGCGATCTGGGTCACCGCCATGGCCATGCCGGCGCTGCCGTTGGCGGCGACCGCCGAGCCGGCGTTGAAGCCGAACCACCCCACCCACAGCATCGACGCGCCGATGACGGTGAGCACCAGATTGTGCGGGGCCATGTTCTCGCGGCCATAGCCGGCGCGCTTTCCGACCACCAGCGCGGCGACCAGCGCGGCGACCCCTGAGTTGATGTGGACCACGGTGCCGCCGGCGAAATCGAGCACGCCGGCGGCGCCGAGGAAGCCCCCGCCCCACACCCAGTAGGCGATCGGCGCATAGACGAGGATCGACCACAGGCCGATGAACCACAGCAGCGCCGAGAAACGCATGCGCTCGGCGATGCCACCGGTGATCAGCGCCGCGGTGATGATGGCGAAGGTCATCTGGAACACCATGAACACCGATTCGGGGATGGTGCCGCTCATCGCGTCGACGTCGAGGCCGTCGAGCAGCAGCCGGCCGAAGCCGCCGATGAACGCGGTCCCCTCGCTGAACGCGAGGCTGTAGCCGACGACCATCCACAACACGGTGACCAGGCAGGTCACGGCGAACGACTGCATCACCATGCCGAGCACGTTCTTCTTGCGCACCATGCCGCCGTAGAACAGCGCGACGCCGGGAATCGTCATCATCAGCACGAGCGCGGTCGAGGTCAGCATCCACGCGGTGTCGCCGGAATCCAGCGCCGCCTCCTGGGCGAGCGCGGGGTCCGCCGCCGCGACGATCGGGCCGGCGGTCGCGAGTATCGATATAAGTTTCAAGAAGTGCCGCATTCCCTGTCCCCTCAAAGAGGTTCAGGATTGATCGCTCACGCGATCAATCCGCGTTCAAACGCCACGCAGGCTCTCGTCGCATACGCGACGGCCCCCATTTATTGCGATCAAGGGGGGCGCGGGCTGGCGAATTCCGAACGATTCCACTCGTTCCGAATTCGCTCTAAAGAGCGTCCGCGCCGGTCTCGCCGGTGCGGATGCGCATTGCCTGGCCGATGTCGAAGACGAAGATCTTTCCGTCGCCGATCGCGCCGGTGTTCGCCGCGTCGCGGATCGCCTCGACCGCGCGGTCGGCGAGCTCGTCGGCTACGGCGACCTCGATCTTGAGCTTGGGCACGAATTTCACGTCGTACTCGGCGCCGCGGTAGATCTCGGTGTGGCCCTTTTGCCGGCCGTAGCCCTTGACCTCGGTGACGGTGAGGCCCTCGACGCCGAGCTCGACCAGCGCCTCGCGCACCTCGTCGAGCTTGTACGGTTTGATGATAGCCATGACGATCTTCATGGAATTCGTCCTCTCCGCTGGTCTCCCGCCACAGGTATCTCAAGTTTCGTGCCAATCGGGGCGTCCGTAATAAATAGGCGCTATTTCAATGACTTAGCGATATCCCCGTGGCTGCAAGCCTTCCCGGGTCCATCTCGAAATGCCCATAAATTAGGCAATGAATTTCCGTGCCTAACGATTGGGCAGATTAATCCGGCTCGCAGTACCGGGCGAAGTTCCGTACAGTGCGGCCGGCGAAATTCAAACCCCCGGAGCCTTCAATGAAAGCCGTCGTTCTCACCGCAACCGGTTCGCAAAACGTCAAGCTCGTCCGGCGCCCCAAGCCGCGCCCGGCGGCGGGCGAGGTGCTCGTGCGCCTGACCGCGGCGGCGCTGAATTACCGCGACCTCGTCGTCGTCAACGGCGGCTACGGCTCAATGCAGCGCACCAGCGATCTGGTGATGCTGTCGGACGGCGCCGGCAAGGTCGCGGCGATCGGCGACGGCGTGCGCCGCTTCAAGCGCGGAGACCGTGTCGCCTCGACCTTTTTCGACGACTGGGTGGCGGGCGAGCCGACCCAGGAGAAGCTCAATTCGGCGCTCGGCGCGCTCGTCGACGGCGTGCTTGCCGAGTACCGGGTATTCCCCGAGCGCGCGCTCGTCGCCACGCCCGACAACCTCAGCGACGCCGAGGCGGCGACCCTGCCGTGCGCCGCGCTCACCGCGTGGAGCGCGCTGATTACGCAGGGCGGGCTCAGGCCCGGCGAGACCGTTCTGGTGCTCGGCACCGGCGGCGTCTCGCTGTTCGCGCTGCAGTTCGCCAAGCTCGCCGGCGCGTGCGTCATCGCCACCTCGTCGTCGGATCGGAAACTCAAGAAGGTGAGGAAGCTCGGCGCCGACCACGTCATCAACTACAAGACGACGCCCGATTGGGGCAAGCAGGTGGTGGCGATCACCGGCGGGCGCGGCGTCGACCACGTCGTCGAGGTCGGCGGCGCGGGCACGCTGAAACAGTCGCTCCGCGCGGTGCGCGCCGGCGGCCGCGTCTACCTGATCGGCGTGCTGTCGGGGGCCAAGCACGATCTCATGCTGCCCTTCATCCTGACGCGCAACGTCCGCGTCCAGGGCATCACGGTGGGCAGTCGCGAGCAGTTCGAGGCGATGCTTCGCGCCATCGCCCACGCCAGGCTCCGCCCGGTGATCGACCGCATCTACCCCATGGCGCGGTTCGCCGACGCCTTCGACCACCTCGCCGCAGGCCGCCATTTCGGCAAGGTCGTGATCGCGATCTGAGCGAAATTTCCGGAGCGCCGGCCGAGAGTTCGCGCTTCCCCGCGACCCGCGCATCGCCGGGGCGGGCGCGATCTTCGGCCTCGGAGGCGTTCGATTCGGCGTTCAAGGGCTTCGGCAAGAAGGACGGCTAGGCGGCGTCCTCATTAGTTTCCCCAAATCGAGACTCCCTCAAATGAACCACAGAGGCGCAGAGAGGCGGGAGAGGGCCGCCCTAGTTCCCTTCTTCATGCGGGAAAGGCTCCCCAGACCTCCGGCCGCTTGACGTCGTCAGGAAGGACAATCGGCGGATTGTCCGGGTCGGCGCAGGAGACCGACAGGTCAACGGCGCATTTCGCGTTCGCGAAATTGGCCCCGCTGAGATTAGCCCCACCGAGGTTGGCCCCGCTGAGGTTGGCCTTGTAGAGGTTGGCTCCGCTGAAGTTGGCCTCACGAAGGTCGGCGCGTACGAGGTTGGCGTCCGACAGCTTGACACGCTCGGGCGCCGGTCATAGATCACTCAGAACCTGCCAACCAGCAGAAAGCGTTTCCGTGGCCAAACAATGGCAATGCCCGTACTGCAACCGGCCCTGCACGATCGGTGATGATGATATCAGTTTGCGTCTCGATACGATCGGTTTCGACGAGAATCGGACGGCGTTCGGCGGATATCTCGGTTTCGACGTCTACTCAATCGCCTGTCCCAACCCGGATTGCTTGAAGCTCACACTTCAATTCAGTCTTACCGCTTGGAATGGGCGGCACTCCGGCGGTGGCTCCAGACCAAAGGGCCGCCACCAGTTGTGGTCGCTACTTCCCGAATCGACTGCGCGGCCGCAGCCCGATTACATCCCGCCGGCGATCCGCGAAACCTATGTGGAGGCTTGTCGCATCAAGGATCTCAGTCCACAGGCCTCGGCGACGCTTAGCCGGCGGTGCCTGCAGGGCATGATACGCGATTTTTGGAAAGTCGAAGGCAAGCCCAATCTCCACCAAGAGATCGACGCCATCAAGGACGAGGTCGCACCGGACGTTTGGGCCGCGATCGACGCCGTGCGAGAAACCGGCAACATCGGCGCCCATATGGAGCGGGACATCGACCTCATCATCGAAGTCGACCCGGGCGAGGCGCAAGCCCTAATCGATCTGATCGAAATGTTGCTCGACGATTGGTACGGTGGTCGCGATCGGCGCGCGGAGCGACTCAAGAAAGTCGAGGCGATCGGTAAGAAAAAAATCGCCGCCAAGGCCGGGCCACCTGATGCGGCTGTTTCCGCGCCGAAGGCGTAGGCTGTCGGGTCATCACATGGTTGCGAGGCTACGCCGTCGCTCGATAACAGCGATTGATCGGGAACTGCGACATGGCCAGCGGATCAATACCAGAGAGTGCCAATCTCTACATACGCTGCAAAGGCCGCAAAGGCAAAAAGAGCGACTGGCATTCCAGCTTCAAAAATATAAAACTGCCACACCTGCACGCGGTCCGATGTCTTACCGGAGATGTTTTTCTTTGCATTTTTGATCCTGCTAGGGTCTTTCCGTTCGATGCCTCTTTGGAGATCATTTTTGTAAGTCTGCAAATCCTTAAAATACCCTCTTATAAAACGACTATTTGCCAAATAATCGATCCTTAAACTGACCGAAAATCGGATGAAATAATAAACAAGAATGCCAGTCAGCAGACACCAAATCGACAATTCGCCGCCCGGCGCATCGCCGATAACGAAGCCGAACGGTTCGAACTCACTGATTTCAATCCCCGGAACCCAAGCCAACACCAGGATTACGCTGGCGGCGGCTGTCACATTCCGGCCATATTTATGCGTGCGCTCTTGAAGAATTTCAAAAGCCATTCCGGCATTGGACGGCAGCCAATGAGCGTGTGTCAATCACGAGGGTTTTTCGCGATCAACGAAGCCAGATCCAACAAGTTCGGCACATCCATTAGGAGCGCGATGTCTCCCATGGGTCACGAACGGCCATCGACGGGCTAAGCTCTTAATCCACTGCCGACACGCTTTATGGGTACAATCCCTGGACCGGGCGGTGGGACAGCGGAAGTAGGAAGACGGCTGAACAACGGGTCGCGATCGTCACCGCGGCGATTTCACACACGGTTCTCGCCAACTTTCCAGTTGTTATACAGCTTTTGGACAGCTATCAAAATAGTCGGGATTCCTTTTTTCGTTCTCTCATGTTCCACCCACGGCTCCATTACTTGAAAACAAATAACAACTAAGCCGTAGAATATATTCTTAGCTAGATCTTCATCAATAATATTGTGTTCTATAGAAAAAGCCATTTCTTCAAAGAAATTGAATATATTTGTAATAATTATTGCCTCTCGGTCGCCAAATTCAATGATCTCCTGCTCTGGCTGCCCCCTTACTTCTAAAATCTTGCGGCAGACAGCTCTGCAATTATGCATGGCTGGAGCATTCCACCTAGCGGCATACTCCAACGCTCGAACCTTTTTGCCGTGCGTTTCTAGTGCCTCCTCCCTCGCAAAAGATACAGCCTGATTGAAAATAATTGCGTTAAGAGAACGAGCCGCATAGAAGGCGGCGGCGACCGTTCCGCCCGCTGCTACCGCCGCGCCGAAAAAGATCGCGGTCTTTTCCAGTGACTCCGTCAACGTATAAAACACTGCCGTGACCGCCAGAACAATGACCGTTGTCACAACAGAGAAACCGATTGGGAACCGAAGTTTCACCATCGCAAGCTTGTCTGCCGAATCATTCATTGCCGTGCCGGTGACTATTGTTCAGCTACAAACATATAATCTGAGATTTCCCAGATAACCTTCAAATCGACGCCAACCCTACCCATATCCCACCACCATAGGAACTGTTTTTCCCTCTGCAGCGGTCTGGCAGGCAGATTTTGGTAATCGGCCCGCGCTTGGAAGGCCATTCGGTCATTTTTCTCGCCATCCAGACACACCCCTCCTCTCTCTTTCTCCTCGCCGTCGATTCCCTCGGCCTACGCCGGAGCGGGTCTTCGTCGCAATTCATCGATCTGCCGCAGGATGTTGGCGAACAGAGCCTGGGACACGGCGACCTCGGCTAACTGGACGGTGACGTAGCGGCCATGGCGCACGACCTTCGCTCCAATCTTGATCAGCTTCTCGCGCAGCGTGGTCATCGACCAGTGTTCGACCTCCTGCGGCAGCGCCAATGTCTCCCATGGATCTCGAACGGCCATCGACGGGCCAAGCTCTAAATCCAATGCCGACAAGCTTTATGAGTACAATCCCTGGACCGGGCGGTAGGACCGCGGAGGAGGGGAAGATGGCTGAACAACGGGTGGCGATCGTCACCCAGGCCAAGGCGCGGCATGGGCGCGGCCTGCGCCCGCGAGCTCGCGGCGCGCTCGAGGGCGATCCTGACGTCGAAGCCCGCGCGCTCGGCCAGCGCGATCAGGGCTTCGAGGTTGAAGCGGTGGATGCGCCCGAAGATAGTTTTCACACAGCCTGAGCCAGGAGCAGACCAGGCTGTCCAAGATTGCCGGCAGGGCCCATGCGCGATTCATCGACGGCCCGAACTTCTGCCGACGGCCCGAACTTCTGCTATGTTGGCGAAACTTTCATGAGTAGGCGGAGCTCGGTGCATGGGAGACGGCGTCGACAGCGATCATCGACCGCATTGGACCCAGGGGCCATGGCTGTGGGTGCTTGTTGGCACGCTGATCGTTACGATTATCGGCCTAATCGGCTTGGTCAGGTTTGCCACACCGAATGGTGGTGAGCCAGGCCAGAAGTACGTGCCTCCAACCATGGTGGACGGCGAGATCGTGCCGGGGCATTTCGAGTAGCGGGGCGCTTGCGACCGCCGGAGCTGGGGATTAAATGTAAGGGCGTCGTACAGGGCAGGACGTAACAATGACGGCTAACTCCAAGACGGCAGCGCGGAAGCGCGGCGCGTTGTTCCACTCCGAGATCGCGGCCCGCAAGCGTGCCGAGCGCGATGCCTGCGCCGTCTGGCGGCCATGTCTGTGTTGCGGAGAGCCTTTCCCCAGCGAAGGCATCCACAACCGCCTCTGCCGCAGGTGCCGCAATGCTGCGCGCAGTGTCGGCTCCTTCGACGAATACGCGCTTTAATCAAATGACGTGAACGCTGGTGCCGCTACGCCCCCCGAGGGCGTTACCGGGCGCCCCGAGCCGCTGACAAGGCCGCAACTCTGTTCGTCCCCGTCACTCAATGCCTCACCGGCTCCGGCGGCGCTGTCACGCCACGAGTATGCGAAGCGTCCTGAGGCGCGGCTCGATGGCGGTTGCGGCACACTTCAGGTCATAAGCCGCCTGCAAGTTCAGCCAGTACTCCGGCGACTGGCCGAGCGCCTTGCCGAACAACAGCGCCAGTTCGGCCGTCACCGGACGCCGGCCGCGCACGACGTGGGAGATGCGCATCGGGTGGACGCCGATCGCGTGCGCGAATGCGGCCTGTGAAACATCGAGCTGTTCCAGAATTTCGGCGAGAAAGGCGCCGGGGTGAATGGGCGGAAGGCCGTTCGTAGTCATGATACCTGCTCACGAGTGATAGTCGGTGATCTCGACGTCGTACGCATCCCCATCGATGAAACGAAAGCACACCCGCCATTGATCGTTGATGCGGATGCTGTGCTGCCCGGCACGTTTTCCCTTCAACGCTTCGAGCCGGTTGGACGGTGGCAAACGCAGGTCTTCGAGCCGTGTCGCGGCGCCCAACTGTTGAAGCCGCATCGCCGCCCGCCTCTGAATGTCCCGCGGCAACCGCCGCGATGTTCCGGCCGTGAAGAACCGTTCCGTCTCGCGATCGCCGAACGACCGGATCATCGACCCTATGTAAACAAATTGTTTATGACCGTCAAGGGAGGAGGGCCGGTTCGCCCCAAACCTAAGCGCGTCGCTCCCTCGTCCACGAAACGTGCTGCGTTTTACACGAAGCTCCTCCCAAGAGATGGCGCGTGGAGGCCGACACGCGCGACCGGTGGGACGTTGGCCGCGCGCCTCGCCTCAGGCGGCGCGCTCGAGGGCGATATGCACGTCGAAGCCCGCGCGCTCGGCCAGTGCAATCAGGGCTTCGAGGTTGAAGCGGTGGATGGGGCACGGTGTGCGGTGCTACAACTGATACCACCGAGCGGATGAAGTCATTCATCCGCTCGGTGGCAAGCGCGACCGCGCGCCGCGCCTTGATGAGCGCGAAAGCCAAGGGCGCGGATGCGCCCGCCCGGCGACTGAGGGACCAAAAGGCTGAGTCCATTCTGGGGCTCACCGGTATCATCCGTCAGGGCGCGCATATCTCCCTGGTTCGAGAGAACGCCGACGGCACGCGAACGCCGCTGACGATACCCAACCACCGCCGTATCAAGGGCTCGACGCTGCGGACGATCTGCACACAAGCCCAGATCGGACGAAACCGATTCTTGCAGGCTCTCACAAGCCGGCGGTGACGCACACCGGCGATGTCGCCCGTTCCGGCCTTGCCGGCGCCGGAGCAGTCGCGATTCGGCGCGCGACGGTTTTGCGACTCCTGGTGCGAATTTTGCGACTCTTGGTGCGAATCCTGCAACACAACATCTTGCGTTGTTGCGCGGCTCCTTTCCCCTAAGTGGTATAAATGCCCACATGTGGGGGTCCGGCGTGCGACACATACGATCCAAGATTCGCAAGAGTCTCACCACATCTTGTGTCCGAGTTACTGCTTGCCGCCAGATAGGGGCCGAGTGACCGGCTCTTGGGGCGCTGTGTCCACATAGTGGAAAACAGGTTATTCAACCCGTAGTAGGCGAAATCGCCGCTGTTTGGGTGCGGAAATCTGCTACCAATACGCGAGAAAGCCGCGCCTCGGCCGGGGACTCATACCGGCGAGCCCACGAATGGGCTCGCCTAATGTTTCCTCAGGCGCCGGGCGGGGCCATCCGGCCCCTTGGCTTTCGCGCCAGGGGGCGCGGCGCCCCTCTTGTTGCGATCGATACGGCGCGCTTGCCAGGCGAGCACATGTGTCGGAACATGCGCTCGCTGGTATCACTTGGGCGACATCACCATCGTCATCTGGCGGCCTTCGAGCTTGGGCATCTGCTCGACCTTGGCGCGCTCGCCGAGATCGTCGCGCACCCGCATCAGGACCTCGATGCCGATCTCCTGGTGGACCATCTCGCGGCCGCGGAAGCGCATCGTCACCTTGACCTTGTCGCCGTCGTCGATGAACCGCTCGATCGACCGCATCTTCACCTGGTAATCGTTTTCGTCGATCGTCGGGCGCAGCTTGATCTCCTTGACGTCGATCGTCTTCTGCCGCTTGCGCGCCTCGCTCGCCTTCTTCTGCGCCTCGTACTTGAACTTGCCGTAATCGAGCAGCTTGCACACCGGCGGCTCGGCGTGGGGGGAGACCTCGACCAGATCAAGGCCGACCTCGTCGGCGAGTTCGAGACCGCGCTCGAGGGGAATGACGCCCACCATCTCCCCGTTGTGGTCGACGAGGCGGATCGTTTCCGCCTCGATGAACCGGTTCACGCGCGGGCCTGAGCGGACCGGCGGCGTGAAAATCCTTGGTCTGGCTATTTAGACGCTCCCTTCAATCATGCGCACATCCTGCGTGGTGGCGACAAACCGGCCTCGCGCCGCGATCACGCCGCGGGCGGCGAAGCTTCGGCGACAAGTCTAGCCACGGCCTCGTCGAGCGCAAGCACTTCTTGGTCCGCGCCGCCGAGCCGGCGGATCGAGACCGTGCGGTCGGCGGCCTCGCGCTTGCCCACCGCGAGAAGCAGCGGCACCTTGCGCACGCTGTGCAGGCGCACCTTGTAGCCGATCTTCTCGTTCGAGGTGTCGAGCTCGACCCGCAGGCCCGCCGCGCGCAGCGACTCGGCCGCCTCGGCGGCGAAGGCGTCGCCGTCGCGGGTGATGGTCGCGACCACCGCCTGCACCGGCGCGAGCCACAGCGGGAACCGGCCGGCGTAATGTTCGATGAGAATGCCGGCGAAGCGCTCGATCGAGCCAAGGATCGCGCGGTGCAGCATCACCGGGCGGTGGCGCTCGCCGTCCTCGCCCACATAAGAGGCGTCGAGACGCTCGGGCAACACGAAATCGACCTGGAACGTGCCGCACTGCCATTCGCGGCCGATCGCGTCGCGCAGCACGAAGTCGAGCTTGGGGCCGTAAAAGGCGCCGTCGCCCGGGTTCAGCGTGTAGCCGATGCCGGCGGCCTCGGCCGCGGCCTCGAGCGCCGCCTCGGCGCGGTCCCATACCGCGTCCGAGCCCGCCCGCCCCGGCGGCCGGTCGGCGAACTTGATGGCGACGTCGGTGAAGCCGAAGTCGCGGTACATGCCGAGCGCAAGTTCGCAGAACGCGGCGGCCTCGGCGGTGATCTGCTCGTGGGTGCAGAAGATGTGGGCGTCGTCCTGGGTAAAGGCGCGCACCCGCATCAGCCCGTGCAACGCGCCCGACGGCTCGTCGCGATGGCACGAGCCGAACTCGGCCATGCGCAGCGGCAGGTCCCGGTAGCTCTTGATCCCCTGGCGGAAGATCTGCACGTGGCACGGGCAGTTCATCGGCTTCAGCGCCAGCGTCCGGTCGTCGGCTTCGATCGTGAACATGTGCTCGCCGAACTTCTCCCAGTGCCCCGACGCCTCCCATAGCGTGCGGTCGACGAGCTGCGGGGTGTTGACCTCGACGTAGCCCGCCTTGTCGAGCTTGCGGCGCACGTAATCAACCAGCAGGCGGTAAAGCGTCCACCCCTTGGGGTGCCAGAACACCATTCCGCTCGCCTCGTCCTGGAAATGGAACAGCTCCATCTCGCGGCCGAGCCGGCGGTGATCGCGGCGTTCGGCCTCCTCGAGCCGGTGCAGGTAGTCGGCGAGCTGCTTCTTGTCGGCCCAGGCAGTGCCGTAGATACGCTGCAGCATCTCGTTGTTGCTGTCGCCCCGCCAGTACGCGCCGGCGAGCTTGGTCAGCTTGAACGCCTTGCCGAGCTTACCGGTCGAGGGTAGGTGCGGGCCGCGGCACAGGTCGACGAAATCGCCCTGGCGGTAGAGCGCGATCGCCTCGCCGCTGGGAATTCCGGCGATGATCTCGGCCTTGTAACGCTCGCCCATCTTCTCGAACAGGGTGACGGCCTCGTCGCGGTCCCACAACTCGCGTTCGATCGGCTCGTCGCGTTCGACGATCTCGCGCATCCGCGCCTCGATCGCCTCGAGGTCCTCGGGCGTGAATGGCGTCGGCCGCGCGAAGTCGTAGTAGAAGCCGTTCTCGATCGCGGGGCCGATGGTGACCTGGGTTTCAGGATACAGCTCCTTGACCGCCTCGGCCATCACATGCGCCGCGTCGTGGCGGATGAGCTCGAGCGCGTCTTCCGAATCGCCGGTCACGATTTCGACCCGCGCGTCGCTGTCGATCACCGCCTTGAGGTCCATCAGCACGCCGTCCGCGCGCATCGCCAGCGCCGCCGCGGCCAGACCCGGGCCGATCGCGGCGGCAATGTCCGCGCCCGAAACGGCCCCATCAAACGCGCGCACGCTGCCGTCGGGCAGGGTAATCGAAATCATCAGGCGGTAATTGGTCCCAAAATGGTTAATTTTTCGTCAAAGCGCGCGCAATGTAGAGCGATTCGGCCCGCTGTCAAGCCGGCGAAGGACACCGCGGGTTACGGCTTGACCCCTACGCGGGCACACGAATCGACGCGCGTCAGCAGCATGTTGACGCCGTTCTCGGCGAAGTATTCGTCGACCGCCTTGCGGCAGCCCTGCCAGCGCCCGTAGTCATCGATGATCAGCACGCCGCCGGGGGCGAGCAAGGGGAATAGCTGCTCGAGTTCCCATTTGGTCGAATCGTACCAGTCGGTATCGAGTCTCAGGAGCGCGATGCCCTCGATCGCGTCGCAGGGGAGCGTGTCTTCGACCATGCCCTTGACGAAATGGATCCGGTCCTGGTCGTAGCCGGTGGCGCGGAGGTTGGCCTGGACCACATCGAGCTCGCATCGGCACCACTGGCTCTCGCCGTTGACGAGGCGCGTGTTCCACGTCGGGCGCGCCGGCTTTCCGGTGACGCTCACGTCCTCGTCGCCGGGCGTGGGCATGCCCTCGAAGGTATCGAACAGGAAAAGCTCGCGGTCGGTTTCTCCGATGTCGCGCAGCGTCAGCGCCGCCGCCATCATGCTGCCGCCGCGCCAGACGCCGCATTCGACGATGGCCCCCGGAATGCCGCCGTCGACGATATAGCGCACCGCGTCTTCGAGGCTCGAGATGCGCTCCCGCGAGGTCATCGTGTACCGAGACGTTCTCTTGATCAGCTCGATCGTGAAGCGGCCCAAATCGGGGGGGAAGTCGTCGAAGATCTCGACCCCCGCCGCTTTGTTCAACCGGGCCTTCAGCTTGCCGACTTCCAAAATCAGGTTGGTCCACAAACGCATGACCGCCCCCGCACCCGCCGCAAACGTCCCGCCCTGCCGGGCGTTCCTCGACCGCTGCCGAAATTTATCCGCCGCCGATCGCCGGCACAAACGGAAACTTGCGCCGCCGCGCGCCGAACCGCGTCAGCGCAGCCGCAGCGCGGCGATCACCTCGTCGGCCCCGAGGTCGGCGAGCGACGGGCGCTCAAGCACGTCGGCCGCGGGCCCGCGCGGCGCCGTGAGCGCGGGGTCGGAGGCGGCGGAGAACAGCGTCACGCACGGGCAGCCGGCGACCGCGATCAGGTGCATCGGCCCGGTGTCGTTGCCCACCGCCCCCGCCGCCGCGCGGGCGAGCGCGACGACCTCGGCGAAGCTGGTTTGGCCGCAGAGGTCAAGCGCCGCGGAGCAACGCCCGGCGATGTCGGCAAGCACGGCGCGCTCGGCGGCGGCGCCGATGAGTACCGGGCGCAGCGCGCGCCCGACGAGCCATTCGGCGACCGCGGCGTAGCCCGCCGCCGGCCACCGCTTGCCGGTCCGGTGCGCCGAGCCGCCGGGGACCAGCAGCGCGAAACCGCCGTCGGGCCGCAAGTGTCCAATGTCGGCGTCGAGCCACGACAGGTCGGGGGCCGGCGTCTCGCCGATCCCGGCGATGGCAAGCTGTTCGGCTTCACGCTCGAGCGTGTGCATCGAGTCGCGCCACGGGTTGGCGTGGGGATGCGAGCAGCCGGGGGCGACGCCCGACCACTCGGGCCGGCGCCGGCCGAACATGCGAAAGTAGAGCTGCGTGCGGTCGGAATGTTGCAGGTCGTAGACGCGCGCGAAACCGCCGCCGCGCAGCCGGCGCGCGAGCCCGATCCACGCCCCCACCTGCCACGGGCGGGGCCGGCTGTCGATCCACACCTCGTCGAAATAGCCGCTGGCGCGGGCGAGCCCGGCGAACGGCGCGGTGGTGAGCAGGGTCACGTGGTCGCCCTGGTGGTGCGCGCGGATCGCCTGGAACGCGCCGGTCGCCAGCACGAAATCGCCGAGCGCGCTCAGCTTGACGATGAGGATGCGCTTCACCGGGGGCGCGCCGCCGCTTGACTCACGCCGCCGGCGCCGCGCCGGCCGCGGCGCGTTCGTCCAGCAGCTCGCGGTAGATCGCGAGCGTGCGGTCGCACATCGCCTGTTTGGAAAACTTGGCGCGCACCCGGGGCATCGCCCGCGACGCGAGGGTTTCGCGGGCGTCGGCGTCGAGCGCCAACGCCTCTTCGAGCGCGCGCGCCATGGCGCCGGCGTTACCCGGCGGGGTTAGCCAGCCGGTTTCGCCAGCGAGCACGGTCTCGCGGGCGGCGCCGTGGTCGGTGACGATGGTCGGCCGGCCCATCGCCTGGGCTTCGACCGCAACGCGGCCGAACGCCTCGGGGTCGAGCGAGGCCGAGACCACCGCGTCGGCGAGCATGTAGGCGGCCGCCATGTCGTCGCAGTGGCCGACGATACGGACCACGCCATCGAGCCCGCGCGTGCGAATCCGCCGTTCGAGCTCCTTGCGGTAACCGCGGCGGCCCTGGTCGTCGCCGACGAGCAGGCAGCAAACATCGCGGCGGCCGAGGACCGTCAGCGCGTCGATCAGCGCCGTCTGGCCCTTCCATCGCGTCAGCCGCCCGGGCAGCATCACCACCGGCACGCCGTCGGGAAGCCGCCATTTGCCGGCGAGCTGCACGATCCGCTCGCTGTTCACCCGCGCCGGATCGAAGACTTCGAGGTCGATGCCGCGCGGCACCATGCGCAACCGCTCGTCGCCGACGCCGTAGTTGCGGCGGACATGGTCGGCGATGAAGTCGGAGATGGCGATCACCCGGTCGCCCCGCGCCATCACCCCATTGTACCAGCGCTTGAGAGAGTTGCCGAAGTTGTACGTGCCGTGAAACGTGGTGACGAATGGCCTGCCCGTGCGCCGGGCGGCCTCGTAGGCGCTCCACGCCGGCGCGCGCGAGCGGGCGTGCACGATATCGACGCCTTCCGATTCGATCAGCGCGGCGAGCGGGGCGACGTTGGCGCGCAGCGCGAACGGCGACTTGCGCGCGAGCGGCAGCGTGACGTGCTCGGCCCCGGCGCGGACCAGCTCACGCACCATGGCGCCGCCCGACGACGCCACCAGCGCGCGCCAGCCGGCGGCCGCGACCGCCGTG